>SHUM01000021.1 GCA_009691245.1 Acidobacteriota bacterium
CAGTACAACACCCGCAGGCCGCACTCGGCGCTCGGCTATAGGCCCCCGGCGCCGGGGGCCTATAGCCCTGTCAAAAACCCAGTTTCTCGGCCTCAGGTTGTGATGTAAACTCTCTCACAAGGATTGGTACAAAATCTCGGGCGGGTCACTGCCGTCAAGAGATATGGCCGTATATTGTGAACGGCTACACACCGGAACAACAGCGAGAGAACATAAGAGGGGCTTCTAAGCTGATTGATAAGATTGCCGACCACTATCTGTGGGCCAGACCCGAAGGCGGAAGATTTTTTATAAATGACGATGGTGCGTTCTATAGGCCGGAGGATCGTAATATTCAATTTGTGTGGTTCATCGATTAGTCATATCCGCAGCATTTACCCAAGATTTTCTAATGTCCCAGACGGGATGATCGCGTTGTGTCCAAATCCACATCAATATATTCGTTCCCTGGTTAAGTAGTTGCCGGCAGAAGATAAAGGCCCGTCCAGCAATGGGGCACTTCGTGCTGAGCCGGAAGGCAGAAGACAATGAATGATCATATACGAAGAGGAAATGAGGCGATGAGAAACGGTGACTATAGAATAGCGCTGGCCGAGTATAATGCCGCGCTCGATGATCCCGACGAAAAAGTAAAGCAGATAGCCAAAAATCGTATACAGGAGATAGAACTCGATTTAACACCTGTCTTGACCGCTGCTTTCAGCCGATGCTACCACAGAAAAGCGTGCTCTCATTTCGATCTTTCTAGAAACACAGATTTCAAACCGCAATACTGGTATTAGTTTCAAGCACTATCCAGGGGGTTCGATCCCTGTCCAATGTGTAAGCCACCATAGACGCACTTATGGGCGAGCTATAAATAATGACATGTGCCTGAAGCCCTGACCGTTTATCCAGATCAGGAAAAACTGAAGCGGAAATACTCGGCGTGTGGGTCATCACGCGCTATGGTGTCCTGCGATTCGATGGCGTCTTCGGAGGGATTGTCACCCGTTGGACGTTGGAACCAAGCTGGTGGATTACTTTCCTGTGGCCTTGAAGTCGAGGACCTTCAACTGGTAGGGGAGTTTCTTGTCGTTGACGATGTCGCCGCTGGCGATCACTTCCTGGCCAAGCGCCAGCTTCGCGGAGTCGGCGGTCAGCGCGTATCTATCTTTCCCTGCCACCAAGACCAGGCCCGTTTCCTGCTTCTCCACTTTGCCGCGCGCCTGCACATGAAACTTCAAGACGGTGACGCTGGATTGGGCCACGGCTTCCCGCAGCAGAGCGGGCTGGAAGCTGGCGTTCGGTTTGTAGAGCACCACGAACTGCTGGCGCTCGATGCTGATGGTTACTTTGTCAACGCCTTCCAGGCGTTTTAGCGCGATCTCCATGACCGCGGCGCAGCTGGGTCAGGTGATGCCTTGCGCATCGGCGACCACTCGCTCCACTTGCGCGTGCGCTGCTGGGATGAGCGTGCCGCTGGCCAATACCATGAGCAACGCGAAAGTGGCGAGCGGGTTCCCGAATCGAAGCTGCATGAATTTCTCCTCACTTCCATCCTACGCCCACAAGAACGCCTGCAGCTACCGGTAACGGAGCCAGAGCGCGATCCATGCGCCGATCACGGCTAGGTTGATCAGTACGCTGGTGAACAGAATGGCTTTGATGCCCCAGGTGCGAAGCGTCTTTGGCCGACGCACGTATATCGCAATCTGATAAGCCAGCGACCCCAGCGCCAGCACAAAGAACACCGGCTGCAGCTTCTCCAGCCAGAACAGACATCCGGCACTGAGCAATCCAAACATTCCAAGTCCTGCCAGGACTTGCGGGAGCACTCATCAGCTCGGCGTTAGCAGTCCTGCGAAGATCGCTAGAATCCCTACTCGTTTTGGATCCATGTTTTTCATCGATACCAAGCTATCTACTCCACGACCTCGTCGATTATCAAATACAGGAAGCACATTCATTCTAGGAACCGGCCGGAGCGGCTGTCAAGGAATGATCGAAAAGTGTTTCTGTTGCCAGCACCGGTGCGGGCGACATGCAACACTCATTCAGTTTAGTAGATGCGGATTTTCCTGAAATGGATTCCGCACGGCCCCCATCGGTATCCAGTCGTCACCCAATAGACAGAGGCTACGCAGAGCTGCTTTCGAGCCAGTTAAGAGCAGTCGGGAATGGTCCTGTGAGTGGATCGATTACAAGGCGGAGAGTTCGTCGAGCACAGTGCGCTCTTCGCTGTTGAACTGGCTCTGATATTCTTCGCTGGTCATGCGCTTCCCGCGCACCTCCGGGGACATGTCACGCAAGCTGCGGAACTCTTCGAGCACAGCCATCCGGCGTTGCGGCGAAAGAACGCGCCAGTGCTTCTCGTAAATTTCTCGCGCCTTGCGCTGCTGCTCGGGGCGCATGTTTCTAAACACGGAGAGCCGACGGTCCAATGCCCTGCGCTGATCAAGGGGCATTTCCAGCAGCATCCGCAGACGCTCGCGCAGTTCGGCCTGCCGCTCGGGGGTGAGTTCCTGGAAGCGGCGGTTATTTTCGAGCACGCGCTCGCGGTCCGCGGGCTTCATGTTGCGTAGCCGCTCCAACATGCGCGGTGGAAGCGGCGGGCGCGCGTCTGGACGATTATTGAGTCGGCCAGCCGGTCCACGAGGTTCGCGTTGGCCCCCTCCCCGCCTTTCGCCTGCACGAGTGTCGGGAGGCCCAGCTTGCCAGAAAGCCATCCACAGCGGCTCAGCCTGATCTGACTGCTGATCCGAAAAGTAGTAGGACAGAGTCAGGTCTTCAGCAGTCGGCAGCTCAGTTTGCGACTTGGGCTGAGCTGCAAAGAGAGGAGCCCCGAGGGAGACAACGAGGGAGACCCCGAGGACGGCAATGGCAATCGCATTGTAAATCATCCTCAGGGTCATGGCGTTGGGCCTTTCATTTCCTGCAATACCTCATCCTGCAATACTTCGAAATTGCGGAGCATCTCCCAGTCCTCAAGGACCAGCAGGTCCTGATACAGGGCGATATCTTCATAGCCGTCAAGTGTAGCGACCACGGGACCGCCTGTTTGCCCTGAATCATCCAGCGCTGTTGATCCAGGGAAATAGCGAACCACGGAAAATGCCGCGATCATCACAACGGCTAGAGCACTGGGCAGCGCAGGCCGGGCAAGCGGAGCGAGAAAGGCTGCCGCAAAACGGCTCCACATTGATGTTGCGGGGGATGTTGCGGGGGATGCTGTGGGGGATATTGTCGCAGGCTCCTCCGAACGAATGCGTTGCAGCACCATCTGGTCAAACGAGGTGGATGGCTGAATGGCGGGCCATGAATCGAGCAGGAGGCTTACGTGGCTCACGTCGCCGGAAAATTCGCGCAAGCGGGCAGTGCACGGAACGCATCCGGAGAGGTGAGCCTCCAGCGAGGAGCGGGCACCGGCAGCAAGCGTGCCATCCACATAGTCGATGGCCAGATTTTCAAGGTCAACGCATTTCATAATCATTTCCCTCCCACCAGATGAGCCAGACGCACTCGCAAGGCCTCGTATGCGCGAAACAGGAGCGACTTGACCGCCGATTCCGAGCAGCCGAGCGCCGCGGCGATCTGTCGGTAATCAAGCTCCTGATACTTATGCAGGATCACTGCGGTCCGCTGATTCTCCGGCAACTCCGCCACGGCTCTGCGCACTTCCCAACCAAGCGAGCCGGCGACAAGCTGCTCCTCCGCTGTCGGCTCGGGTGAGCGCAGGCTTCGCGATACGGCGTTCTCCGGATCGTCCAGCGGCTCCATGTTCCGGGCACGACGACCATCGCGCAGATGATTGAGCGCGACGTTCGTGGCGATGCAATACAGCCAGGTGGTGAACTTGGCGCTGACTTCATACTTTTCCCGTGCGCGATAGACGCGCAGGAACACGTCCTGCGAAAGTTCCTCGGCGATGGCGGCGTTGTGAACCATACGATACAGAAAGCCCACAATTGGATCGCGGTGCCGGGACAGCAGTCCGGCGAAGGCAGCTTCGTCTCCCGACTTTACCAGCAGCATCAACTCAGTGTCGTTGGGTGGTTCTCCGACGACAAGTTTCGCGACAGTCCCAGTTTTCACCACGGCGCTGACAGCGCCCACTGCCACAGCTTCCATACAATGTATTAAACCCTATTCCTGACAGTAAGTTTCGAATCTTTTTGCTAGTTTGGTGTCCCGAGAGTAACGATGGATCGCAATGCCAGGGATGTTCGGGATAGAGGCGCGGAGGTATGTGAACCTACTCGACCGGACTCCTGTAACTTATTGGGAATACGACTGTTGTGGCTATCGGCTTTGCGCCTGAATTTCCGCCAGGATGGTGTCCAGGCGTTTGAGCGACGCGGTGGCCCCTCCAAATCGTGACGCAAGGTAGAGGTCTGTAAAGCGATCCACAGGAATTCGCAGCGGGTCTGCAAGAGATTTGGCGAACTCTCGTGCCGTTTGATGCGGAGGTTTAGTCGATCCCCGTTCGGCCAAAGTTTGGAGCAGGCTCAAATAGACCAGTGTGGCATCCTCCGGTCTGGATTCCCCCAGCCGGGCGCGCCGACGCATGGACCAGTGCCGCCACATCCGAACGATGGCACCGCGACCAAACAGTATGGCCCAGGCTGCCGCAAGAATGGATACAACGACCGGAAGCCATCCGACCTGTGTCGCTCCTTGTTCAGCCTTGCCACGCAGGAAAGCAAGCAGATTCTTGTATTGATCGTTGAAATACTCCCGGGAATCCCGCCGAGCGCCGCGCGACGTGCGCTCAATCTGGCGAGCCAGGGTGGCCTGATGCACGAAATCGTAGTTGATTACCCACTCCTCCCAGAAGGTTCGGAAGGCATCCATGTAGAGCGTGAGCCGCCCCAGCGTCGGTACTTCGGAAGTCCGTCCTGCTGCTGGAGTGGGATCGAAACTGATCCAGCCATAGGTGGGGAAATAAACTTCCACCCAGCTATGCGCATCGCTGGCCCGGACCGTGTAATGATCGGATACGTCATTGTAACTGCCTTGCAGAAAGCCATTCACCAGACGAGTGGGTATGCCCTGAGAGCGCAGCATCACGGTCATGGCCGAGGCGAAAAACTCGCAGTGTCCGGCTCGGGATTCAAACAGGAAATAAGCGATTGGATCGTCCGGCGTCGCGGTCGGCAGGTTCAGCGTGTACCCATATTGGGATTGCAGATACTTCTCGACTGCACTGGCCTTATCAAAATTATTTTCCGATGAGGCGGTAACTGTGGCTGCCAGCTCGCGCACGCGCGGATCCGTTTCAGGTAACTGTAGAAATGCCGCAGTGATTTCCGCTGGAATCCTCGATAGGGTTGGGGCGCGCAGCATATTCGCGGTGGGCTGCGCAATATCAGAGATAGCCGAGTAGCGCGTAATGGCGCCGGGATTGGGCGGCATGTAAATACTGCCGGATTCATCCTGTCGCAAAACTCTGAACGAGCCACTCACTTCGAGTGTCTGGGGAACCAGAAAAATCACATCCGTTGAAAGCGGCTGCAACTTGATGGTGTAATCCAGCTGCTGCGGTGGCAGGCCAGGATGGGCAAGTTCACGGCGGAAAGTGAAAATACGGTTGCCAGGAATTGCCTGGGTGGCGTCGGAGGGATTGGACCATCGCTTTCCGTCAAAATTGCTCAATCCCACGCCACGCCATTTAACGCTTTGGAACGGATTCAGACCCGGCGCGCTGACATGCATCACGACGTCGGAAGATTGCTTGATCCTGCCGATCTGTCCGAGTTCAACCTCATCGGAGAACCCGGTCATACGGTCGCCGGGGCGGGCCAGGGAACTGAAGTATCCGCGGCGGGCGCGAGGCAGGACGAAGAAGAGCGCTACCGAAAGCAGCGTTACCCCAAAACAGATCAACGCGGCGGTAGATCCCAGCGCGGTGCCCAGCCTGACTTCGGTGGCCGTCAGTTGAGGTGCCGCTACGCGGTCCCGGGCGCGCTTGATCTCAAAACTGGTAAAGGTGCAAATCGCCAGAAACACAAATACGCAAAACAGCACCAGGAACGAAGTCTGGATGGTCAGTGTGGATGCCGCCAGCATCTGGGCAAAGGCCAGAGCCGATAGATAGACATAGTCGCGCGTCTGATGGGCGGAGAACAACTTAACGGCGGCCAGAAAGAATAACAAGTGGATGGTGGCCAGCAGCACGCGTTCAAATATATTGACGGCTCCGGCTTCCAGCACGACGATATCAATCAGGAAAAATGGGATGTAAGTGATCGCCAGAGTCTTGACGAGACCAGGGGAAAAACCCCAACATCGTCGGCGTGCGAGCATGATGGCCCGGATGGCGAGAGGGACCGCCATGACCGTTGTGGTGAAGGAGTCCAATTGACCCGTGAAGGTCAGCGTCAGGAATCCAGTGGCCAGCAGGCTGAAAAGGGAAATCGCGAAGAAGCGGTCAATCGGATCCGCACCAGCCTGAAGCGAGACCAGCGAAGAATAGGATTGCGGATGAGCGGGTTGTGCGATTGCGTGAGCCATTCAGGATTCCATAGGCTTTCCAGGAATGATGAGACGATGCGCTAGTTGGATCTGGGAATCATTCCCCTGCTATATTCATACACACAATTCTTGCCGCTGCGCTTGGCGCTGTATAGGGCTTGGTCGCTGGATTCAAGCATATCCTGAAAGCTCGGGAAGTCCTGCAGCTCGGTGCTGGAAACTCCGATGCTGATGGAAGCGAGTGTCCGGTGACGGCCCTGGGTATAGGCTCCATCGGAGACGGCGGTGCGCAGACGTTCAGCAAGCACCAAGCCGGTCTCGGTGTCCGTATTGGGAGCAAGCAGAACAAACTCCTCGCCGCCATAACGGGCTAGGATGTCCACGCGACGCGTGCGCGATTTCAGCCGGGCCGCTGTTTCCTTCAATACGTAATCGCCCAGCAAGTGCCCGAAGGTGTCATTGACCTCTTTGAAATTATCGAGATCGAGCATCATCAGTGTCGCTGGTTTCTTATAACGCCGGTATTCCTCCCAAATGCGTTGCGCCACCTGGAAGAAATAGTAGCGATTGTAAAGTCCGGTCATTTGATCGGTCGCCGCCACTTGCTCCAGCCGCGTGTTGGCATCCGACAACTCTTTTTGCTTGCGTTCGAGCTCCAGGTTCAGATTGATGATTTCAAGCAGGGAGGCCAGGTCCGCGGACCGTTCCCGGGCAATTCCGCCGATTAGCTGTTGTCCAAAGATCTTTTCCGATAGCGGGAAAAACGTGTAGTTCAGCGTAGTTATTTTTCCATCGGGAGTAAGATGATGCAGCTCGGTGTGGCGACTGCCTTGGAGCAAGAAATCCTGGAGATCCTTAATACGGATCACGGAAACCTCATCCAATATGTCGAGTAGGCTACGGCCTTCCGCTTTCGTTTCCGGGCAGAAGCGCGCCTCAAAACTTGGATTGGCGTAGAGGATTCTCCACTGAGTATCGAAAATGATGGCGTAGTCGGGACAGTTCTTGAAAAACTCAAGCGACGAAGGGGCTTGCTTGGACTCTGTTGTTTGTGGGTCAGGCATAACAACCATTCGCCGAGCAATCCTCTGACTGTAAAGATATGCTTCGTATCAGCCAGTCTTGGTAACCATCTTTAGCTGGCACGGAGTGGAAGCTCCTACTGCACCTTTTCTGGCGCGAACTTCAGCTCCAGTTGCGCGAATACCTCGCTTTGCAGATCATCATCCGGCCGGCTGATGAAGTCAATCCAGCCAAACTTAAGCAGCATCGGCCGGTCCTCGATCTGCGCCACTACACCGAGGAACTCGCGCGTCGAATCGACGAAGACAGTAATAAACTGCATGTCAGAATTAAACTTCTTGAGGATGGGAACCAAGCGACCGCGAACCCGGTCCAGCCGTTCGGAACTTAATTGCATTAAGGCCACCTCAGAGATAAGCTCTTATGCGGAGCCTATACGGCAAAAGATCAATAACTGCCAGACTAATATAGGGTTAGATACACAAGACCCACGGATAAAATTCTAGCACACAATGTAACTGCAGTTGCATAGTTCAATTCTCCGGAGATAGATTAGGTAATGCGGTGCCAGTGGCTTCCCGCGCCATCGCCGCACTACGCAATATTCACAAATTGGCATAAGTCGAAAGTTACTAGAACTCGCATGATTCCTCTGTGGGACAATGTGCCCCGAAAACGATTTCCCCTGGTTACCCTGGCGGTCATCCTGGTCAACTGCGCGGTGTTCTTACGCGAGATCGCCGTGCCGGCCGAGCAAGCCGGGATGGTAATCCAAACCTTCGCGCTGATTCCTGCCCGTACCGCCGGGTATCTTGTCGGCGAGCCAGGCAGCTTCAACACTTCCATCCTGACGCTGCTGACTTCCATGTTCATGCATGGCGGGTGGATGCATCTCATCGGCAATATGTGGTTCCTGTGGATCTACGGCGATAATGTGGAAGATCGCATTGGCCAGGGGAGATACATTTTGCTGTATCTCGCCGGCGGACTGGCCGGTGGCGCGGCTCACGTTTATTTTCAACCCGATTCCACTGTGCCCACGCTCGGCGCCAGCGGTGCCATTGCCGCCGTGATGGGTGCGTATCTCATCACTTTTCCCAAAGCGAAGATTCTGACGCTGGTGCCACTATTAATCTTTCTGGTCCGCTGGGAGCTTCCCGCCTATGTCATTTTGATTTACTGGTTGGTGCTGCAGACGTTCAGCGGCGTCGCCTCGCTCGCCGCCGCGGACTCTTCCATGCAGGGCGGGGTGGCATGGATGGCGCACGTGGGTGGCTTTCTGGCGGGCATCCCCCTGATGATCCTGCTGCGCAGTCCCAGGCGATCCAGCCGGAGAGCCGCGTAACGAAATCATGAACCCGATGGAATGGACCTGAAGGCAGGCATGAGCATCCACTGGCTTGGCAAATGGTTGGGATGGGAAAAGAATTTCGGTGATGCCTCGCGTGCTCCGGAGGTGCGCGTATACACCCGGGCGAACTGCCATCTCTGCGAGGAAGCCAAGGCCCTGCTCAAGAATTTACAGCGGGAAGAGCCGTTTGCTTTTGAAGAGGTTGATATAGATGGCGACCCCGAACTGCGCCAGCGCTACAATGACGACGTGCCTGTGATTTACGTTCACGGACGAAAGGCTTTCAAACACCGCATTGATGGGAGGACATTTCTGAAGAGTCTGCGTGCGGGCCGTCGCGCATAGCGTAGCCAGAACTCAGCCCGGGCGAGCGGGCTAATAGCGGGACTACATGCTGCTTTCGTCCTGAGTATAGGTGTAGCCGGGCAGCGTGGAGAGGTCGCCCTGCTTTTCCACCTTCACGCGCAGAACCTGCTCGCCTTTGGTGTTGCGCAGCATGGCATAGGTGGCGAATACTTCGCTGTATAGCTTGGTTACCAGATAGGTGTCACCGGTATCGTTTTTCCGCCACACCTGGCCCAATAAAATTTTCTTGACCGCCACACGACCTCCGTTGCTTCGCGGTCCAAATCTTAAACTACAGCAGATTTTAACGAACTCAATTAATGTACCACAACCGCACCTTGCGGGCCTTTGGTTCGGTGATGATAAGCCGTGATTCGCTGGCGCACAATGTTGAGAGCGCATATTCCCGTTGACTTGCGCGATGGACGGGACTGATGGAAGGGACTAATGGAAGGGACTAGCGATGCGAAATAAATTGGCAAGCTTATTGGCGGTGGTTTTGGTTTGGATGGGCACCGTATCCGTTAGTCAGTCGCAGACTCCCGCGCCCGCGCAGGCAGAAGAAGAGAGTCCGATTCAGGACAACGGATTCCTGGTGGAAGAGGCCTACAATCAGGAGGACGGCGTCGTCCAACACGCCAGCCTGCTGAACTACTTCCGGGACAGCAAGGATTGGAACTACGGTTTCACGCAGGAGTGGCCGCTCCCCTTCGATTGGCGCCACCAGTTTAGCTACACGCTCTCGGCGGTCCGGCCCGGTGCGTTGCCAGATGATGGACCCGGCTTCGGCGATGTGGCGCTCAATTACCGTTACCAGCTAGTGGGCAGCGGGAAGGACCGTGTCGCCGTCGCCCCGCGATTATCCCTCTTCCTGCCCTCGGGCGATTCCAGGCAGGGAAGGGGATTCGGTGGCACGGGCTATCAGGTGAATCTGCCTCTCAGCATCCAGCACAACAAATGGATTGTCTCTCATTGGAATGTTGGCGGAACGCTGGTGCCCGACGCCAGGAACCTGGCGGGCGACCAGGCCCGAACTACCGGATTTAATTTCGGGAAAAGTCTCATCCTGCTGGCGCATCCGAACCTGAACTTAATGCTGGAAACGATTTGGACAGGGCAACAAGCCGTTGCTGGTCCAGGCAGAACTGATTCCGGCCATGCGCTGTTCATCAGTCCCGGCGTGCGCTGGGCGCATAATTTTGAGAGCGGATTGCAGATCGTCCCCGGCGTGGCACTGGCCTTTGGCGCAGGACCCAGCAAGGACGAAAAAATCCTGGTGTTCTACCTGAGCTTCGAACATCCCTTCAAGAGCGCGGATTGATTCAGACCATTTTTACAGTTGCCTGATTAGAGCCCCGACCGCCAGGGAGGGGACACGCTCGCCGATTCCCAGACCGTTGCAGGTGCCCCCTCCCTGGCGGTCGGGGCTCTGATACACCCAAAGTAAATATTGGCTAGAAGCGAGCATTCATCCACTTCTGCAGATAATCAAAGAAATTTTTTACCGTGTTGGAATACTGGCCGGGCGTGGATTCGCATTCCACACAAGGTGTGATGCCGTGCGTGGCTCCCTCAATGATCACGAAATCCTTGTCTTTGCTGGCCGCCATCTCGTAGTGAATCTCGTTATCGCGGATGAAGTAATGCCCGCCCATCGTAGTAATGAGCACCGGCACCGAAATCTGCCGCACCGCGCAAGGCACCGAGTTGTTGCTCGAACACCAGTCGATGCCGTCCATGGCGTCTGTCGAGCGCACGGCGTTGGCGCCCAGGAATGACCGGATGGTCAGCAGTCGCGTGCCTCCCTGGAATGTACCGTTCGATTCCCGCATCCCCTTTGTCGGCTTCCGCACGCTCTCCACGATCTGCGTGGAAATGGTCCCATCGTTCTTCAAGAGCTTTTGCGGTTTGACCGTCGCGTGGTGGATGCTGGAGTCCATCTCCATCAGCCGCGCGCCAATTCCGCGCACCACCAGGAAAGCATCGTCATCAGGGTAGATGTCCTTGCCGGCCTTCATTTGTTTCCGGCGCTCCAATGCCGTGGCGATCAAACGGTTCATCCGATCGGACTGTGCCTTGAAATATTTATTGCGAAACGCTTCCGAATAACTAGCCGAGCCATCGGGGCGATATCCATTGCGAGGATTGAAAGGATCCAGGTCGGGATTGATGCGCGCAGGGTCTTTTTCGTCCAGCATGGCGGGGTTCAGGCTGCGCACGGCGTTGGCTGGGTTCGACGGATGAGCATCGACGAAGATCATGCCATCCGCTTTGGGCAGTCCCGCCAGATTATTCCCGCACTCGAGTAATTTGTTCGCGCCCTGGCAGTAGGACGGCCCCTTCTCCGCCACCGCCTGATAAAAACTCATTGACGACCCGCCGCCGCTGTGTCCGAACAGAACAATCTTGGTGATGCCGGGCTGCTTCTTCAAGAACTCGACACCTTCTTTAATATCGAGCGGAATCTCCTCCCAATCCACGGCGGCCTCATTGTTGTCCGAGCGTGGATTCATCCCCAATACAAGGAAACCTCGTTTGGCCAGCTCCTTGGTGCCCAAGTGTCCGAGGAAGTTAGAGGTGCGATGTATGAGGATCACGCCCACATGCGGCGCCGGCCCCGAGTCCGGCTTATAGAGCGCCCCCTTTGCCGCGCCGCGAAACTGAATGTATTGCGGATTGCTCTGACTCATCGCCAGCGGCGCGCCAGCAAGAATCGCAAATATCGCCGCCAGCAGCGAAAGCCTCCTGAACTGAAAGAGATTCCAAGTCGTCATATGCACCTCAATGAATGTGAAGTTGCCTGATTGCGTCGCGGGGGCATGATATCAGAACAAATGCGGCGACGGAGCCTATTCTAATATTTTTAATCGGAGAAATCGGTGTAATCTGCGGATCAGTCTTATGGTTTGCGAGCAACGATCATGAACCGATCGAGATGAACCTGCAGGCAATTGGCTGCAAAGCCTGCCGCTGACAACCACTCCAACTGTTTGGCCAGCGTCGCCGGAGAATGGCCCTTGGCGTGTTCGTGTTGTTGATGCTCATCGAAGTTGCGGCCTGTGCGCCACGCCGGATTTTGCTCCAGCGCGTTCCATGCCGCTCGGCAGGCATCCAACTCAGCATCCTCAAACGATCTCTTGTCCACAATTAGAAAGTAGCCGCCCTTCTCGATTGTGGCGTACACCCAGGCATAAAGTGCGCGCTGCGCGGCCTGCGGAAGATGATGCAGCACCTGCACCGAGACCGCGATTTGATAGCTGCCCGCCGGCACCATGACCGATGCGAGCTGGGTCAAATCATGTTGAATGGCTTGATATTGATTACTCCATGGCCGCAAGCGATCGCGCGCCAGATTAATCATGGCGGCCGAAGAATCAATGCCCACAATGCGCATATCGCCGCGCTGCTGGAATATCTGCTCTTCCACTCGGCCCGAGCCAAAGCCCAGATCGACGATCCACTTGCCGGACTGGTAGAGGCCGCTCACCATGGCCACCAGCATGTTCACCTGCAATGCCCGCGAGGGATTGGCGTCGGCGATGG
This sequence comes from Acidobacteriota bacterium, assembly GCA_009691245.1. Classification (NCBI taxonomy): domain Bacteria; kingdom Pseudomonadati; phylum Acidobacteriota; species Acidobacteriota bacterium. Next base: position 12,716 of record SHUM01000021.1, read on the forward strand.
CCCGATCCCAGTGGGCGGTGAATTCCGGCTCGTGCCAACGGTCTGCCATGTTCTCAGTCTCACCCCTAACCCAGCCGGATGTCGAGTGATTCATCCTGTTGGAGGCATTCTAGCGCCGCAGGTGAATCGGGTACATTGATGGTAGCCGTCAAGCCTTATGATGGGGAGCGAAACGGATTGAAAGTTTTCACACCAAGCGACGAAAAATCCTTCGCATTACGGGTGGCGATTTGCAAGCCATGGACGAGCGCGGTAGCGGCGATCATGGCATCCTCGGCCAAATGATGCGGACGGCCCTCCATCAGTGTTGCCCATTGGCGGAAGCAGGGTGCGCTCATCGGAAGGATATTTGCGGATTGCTCCATTTGGTCGGCCCACTGTTCGATTTCCTCCGCTTTTTCCGGATCGTTTTTTTTGGTTCTTTCGATTCCCCGCTGGATCTCTCCCAGAGTAACCGCGGAGAGGAACATTTGGTTCAAATGCAATCCGCTGACCCAGTTCACCACACCGCCATGTGGACGAGGCTTGTGCAGCTCGGAAATCACGTTCGTGTCCAACAAGTAGCGGGTCATGAGAATTTAACGGGCGGACGGAGCTTCCAGCCGCGCCGTGGTGGAATCAGATTCTCAAACACGGGTAGCGGGCCCAGCAGCAACTCCTTCAGGTTCGGTCGAGCCCCCTGCTGCATTTGCCGCCACTCCGTGATCGGAACCAGCACCGCCGTTTCGACTCCCCGGCGCGTTACGATCTGCGGCCCCTTCTTGAGGGTGGCGTCGAGAAGCTCGCTGAAGCGCGCCTTCGCGTCCTGCACCTGCCACGAATTCATAACCTAGTTACTCCTTTCAGCAAGTTATACTAACTAGTCATCTGACTAGTCAACCCAATTGAGGTTATCCTTCTGCTGAAGTTTTGCTGGTTGACGCTTATCCACACATCGCTAGAAAGGCTTGGGGGCTTTCATGAAGAAGCCATTTGATGGCCTAATTGGGATTTAGATTTCTTGTAAAAAAGTTCGAGCCGGATATCGTCGACCAGCCCTGCCAGCAAAAGAAGCAGGCCGGGAATAACAAGTGCAATTCGAAGGAAATTCCATGGCGGGCCAAACCCAATCGCCCAACCGGTAGCCAACGCCAAGAGAATTGACCAACCGGAACAATAGAGGGAATGAACCTGGGCACCCCATATCACAAGATTATTTTCAACGGAACCGTTGTTCTCTCTGGCCCTCCACACTTGTACAATTCTCTCCACTTGCGTGTCGCTGAAATTGTAGGTTCTCCAATCCAATTTTTCGTGCCGATGGGCGAATTTAATTGCCAGATACCAAAGCAGTGGATAGGCTAGAGCGCGATGGAGCCGGTGAATCAGAACACCAAGGGCGAGAACTGCTCACCCGCGGCGCGACGATGGAGGAAGTGGCCCGCGTGTTGGGCAATACGGCCAAGGTGGTGGCGGACCATTACGCGCCCTGGTGTCTGGCCCTGCAGAACCGCGTGCGCGACCTGATGACGCAGGTGCATGTGATGGAGGCCACTGAGTCGCGGTTACAAGGTGGTTACAAGAGCAAATCGAAGCTCGGAACCAATTGGAAACAATAAAGAAAAAATGGTGGAGGCGGGGGGAGTTGAACCCCCGTCCGAGTAGGCGCCTGATCGAGAGACTACATGCGTATTCGGTTCGTATTGCCTTCGCGGCTGCCCACATCGAGCCGACAACAGTGAGCAGCTGCTAGTCCGATAAGTCTCGCCCCAACTCCACGGACCGAGGAGCCAGCGCCAGCCTGCAAAAGTGTCGTTGTGTTCCGCCCTACAGGCGAAGCGGGCACAACGTCGCTAACAGTTAAGCAGCGAGGGCCAAATCATAATTGGCAATTAAGTTTGTTTCACACGATTACGGGTGCGTGAACCCCGGCATGCCTCTCTACCCTGCTTCCTTCCCGTCGAACCCGTTTCGCCCCCAGTTCGACCGCTTGCTTTCGGTCCATTACAGTCTCCATTATACGCCCAATCCGCCGCACGCCGCATTCACCGATTCGATGCGCGGAGAAAATACCGTTTGACAAAAATATGGCGGGGGCATTAAGTTCCATGTTGAGAGGATATTGGCGCGGATTCGTGTCAGCGTTCACCCACCCTGCAAAATGGGCTTCGGAGACGTGGCACTAGCCTCGGCCAGCGCGATCATACTTTTATGGCAAATAGCTCCGGCGGAAGCCTGGATAAGGCAGTTGAAGAACTAATACAGCGAGTCGTTGAGACCACCTTGTCCTCGGTTCGTGGCGACCTGGCGCGGCTCTCGGAATCTGCTCCTGCGTCCTCGGGAGCCGGTTCCGGGTCATTCTCCATGCTCAACCAATGGGTCAATTCCATTCTTCAGCCGACGGGACAATCGGAAATCATGGCCGAAGCGCTCAAGTCAGCGGCGGTACTGGCTGGCGGAGCCGCTCTGTTTGTGCGTCGCGGAGACAACTTCACGACGTGGCGGTCCGAAGGACTTTCCGCGGAGAGCACCAACGCCCTGCGCGCCGTTACCGCCTCCTCCGCTCAGCCCGGAGCCTTCAAAGACATCTGTGACAATCAGGCGGCGGTTTGCCAGTCCCGTTCCTCGCAGGCCTGGCCCTCTGGTTTGGACGCGATTATTTCTTCCGGCCAGAAGTCATCTGAAATTTGTCTCTTGCCCGTGCGCGTTGGCGGCAAGGTGGTGGCGGCCATCGTTGCGTCGGCAGCCAACGGCTCGGACGCTTTTGCCGGGCTGGAGATCATTGCTCGTGTTACGGGCCTAAGCCTGGAAACATCCGGGACTCGGACGCAGGCTCCGCAGAAGGCCGCGGAGCCAAAGCCGGTCGCTGCGGAATCATTGCCCCAACCACTGCCCCAGCCAACTCCTCAGCCCGCACCATCGGTACCTCTATCGCCCATGGCACCTCCTATGGCCGCACCCACGCATGGGACATTTGGTGAGTCGGCACAGGGGCCTGCCATGGCCTCCACGCAGACGCCTCCTCCTGATGTCGAGACACTTCCTGAGGATGAAAAGGAAAGCCATCGCAAGGCGCATCGCTTCGCGCGCGTGGCGGTTCAGGATTTGCTGTCCTATCACAAGGGCAAGATTGCCGAGGGGCGCAACAATCGCAATCTCTACTCCGTGCTGCATGAGGATATTGAGAAGACACGGGAAAACTACCAGAAGAAATTCGCGCAAACCGCGGCAGGCTCCTTCGATTATCTGCACTACGAGTTGGTCGCCAAGCTGGCCGGAAACGACCCGGCGGTTCTCGGCGAGCAGCATCCCGGACCTGTCAGCAATTAGCCCCGTCGCGTGAAGACGCAAAAGAAGATTTATGGTCAGGCAAGTCTTTCAATTCGCCCGCGGACTTCTGGCGCTGTCGGTCTGCGCAGGTGGGCTCGACTATTTTTCCGCGTCTGGCTTGCTGGCCGCCAGTCCCGCGGCAGTCGTGAAAGCCACTCCCTTGCAGAGCAATGCCAAGGCGGCGCTGGAAGGGAAGGCGGTCGCCGATCGCAAGAAGCTCGAGACGTTCGCGGCGCAAAGCAAGGACAAAGCCCAGGCCGCGCTGGCCTACCTGGCCTTGGGCTACTCCAATTATCAGCAACAGAATTATTCCGCCGCCGCCGCCGCCTTTTTGAAGGCTCGCAATCCCGACAACCTGCTGCGCGACTATGCCGATTATTATGCGGCGATGAATGCTCAGGCGAGCGGCGCATCGCAGGACGCGGAGAAATTCCTCGACGAATTTCAGCAGAATAATCCGGCCAGCCCGCTCGCGCCCAAGGCAGCGCTGGAACATGCCAAGCTGCTGATTGAGTTGCAGAAGCCGGAGGAGGCCGCCAAACGGTTGGAGGAAGCGCTCGGCCTGCCACAACCCTCTGCCACCTACTTTCTGGCGCGTGCTTACGATCTTGCTGGACGCCCGCTCGATGCCGTAGCGACATACCACAAAGTATTTTTTCAATACCCAGCCTCAGCGGAAGCCGCTGAAGCCAATATCCGTATGCAGAGCCTGCGCCTCAAGCTGGGCAAGCAATATCCAGTCGCCGAGGCCTCGTTGTGGCTGATGCGCGCCGACGCGCTGTTTGCCAAAAGTCGCTGGAAAGATGCCGAATCCGCCTACCGCAACGTGTCCACAACAACGTCCAACACGCCAGCGGCCGCCGCGCTGCGCCAGCGCGCCCATGTGCGCGTGGCCGTCTGCCAGTATCAGGCCGGGGCCACCTGGCCGGCGCTGAATGCGCTGCAGGCGATGGATTTTTCCCATGCCGGGGCCGACGCCGAGGCCGACGCGGAACGCCACTATATCCTGTCGCTGGGCTATCGCAAGCTGCTGCGCATTGACCAGATGACGCAGCAATTAGAACTGCTCGGCAAGCGCTATCCCCAGTCGCCATGGTATGAGAAGGCGCTGATCTCTGCGGGAAACAATTATCTACTGGCCAAGGATTACAACCGCGCGGGCGATTATTACCGCCTGGCCTTCCAGAATTTTCCCGGTGGCGATGGCGCGGCCTACGGCCATTGGAAAGTGGCTTGGCAGGCCTATCGCGAGAGGAAACTGCCGCAGGCTCGCCATCTGTTTGAGGAACATATCACGTCGTTCCCCAACAGTCCGCAGATATCGGCGGCGCTGTATTGGCTGGCCCGGCTGATGGAGCGCGAGTCTCCGGTGATTGCGTACCGCTACTACGCCAAGCTGCGCGAGGCCTTCCCCAATTATTATTACTCCCTGGTGGCCGCCGATCGCATCGCCGCACTGCCGCCACTTACTCCGGAGCAGGCCGCAGCCGTGCGCACGATTTCACTCGACAAAGTGCAACGCCGGACTGGCGTGTCATTGCCCGCAACGCTGACGCCGGTGGAATTGCGCGCTGGTGATCGCGTGCGACTGCTCGAGTCCGCCTGGTTGATCGATTGGGCCGTCAATGAACTGACTCCCATGCTTCCGCCCACGCCCAGCGCATCATGGGCCGGTGGCGAGATTGCCCGCATGGAAGAGCTGCGCGGCCGCCATCACGTGGCGCTGCGCCTTTCAAAAATTTATGTCCCCAGTTATTTTTCGCAGAGCATTGCCGAACTTCCGCCCGACGTGTGGCGCCGTCTGTTCCCCATCCCGTACTGGGAGGACATCAAGAAGCGCGCGGCGGAATCCAATCTTGATCCGTACCTGGTGGCCGGATTGATTCGTCAGGAGTCCGAGTTCAACCCCGGCGCGCAGTCGCGCTCCAACGCGCGCGGCCTAATGCAGTTGCTGCCCTCCACGGCGCGTCTGGTGGCCCGCAAAGCGCCGGATCAGCGTTCCCGCAACTATCAACTCGGCCTGCTCTTCCAGCCGCAGTTCAATTTGATTTACGGAACCATGTATCTGAAGAGCGTGCTCGACCGTTTCGATGGAAGCATGGAGCAGGCCATCGCCAGCTACAACGCCGGCCCAGGCCGCGTGCAGCAGTGGATGAGCGAAGGCCCCTACACGGAGCCCGCCGAATTTGTCGAGAGCATCCCCTTCACCGAAACACGCGAATACGTGCAGGCCGTCCTGCGCAACGCGCAGATGTACCGCAAGATTTACGCCGAACCTTCCGCCGCGAATTAGGGGTTAGGGATTAGGTCCGGGTTCCCAATCCCTAATCCCCAACACCTAACCCCCATTCGCATTTATAATTCTGAAATGACCAATCGCAGCGAAGCAGCCATTCAATCCGCGCATCGCATCTTCCGGGCCGATCGCACCAAGGGGTTGGCCGAGTCCGTCATCCGTGAGATGACGCGGCTCGCGCTGCAACATGGTGCCGTGAATCTTTCGCAAGGCTACCCGGATTTTCCCGCGCCCGCGCTCATCAAGGAGGCGGCCAAGCGGGCCATCGACGCCGACGTTAATCAGTACTCCATCACCTGGGGCGCGAAGAAATTTCGCGACGCGCTCTCGCGCAAGCTGACCGGCGAGCTGGGCTGGGAGGTGGACCCGGAGCGCGAGTTGACGGTGGTGTGCGGCGCGACGGAAGGCATGTTTGTGGCCTTCATGGCGCTGCTGAATCCCGGCGACGAGGTCATCGTTTTTGAGCCGTTCTATGAGAACTACGGCCCCGACTGCGAACTGACCGGCGCGGTGCCCAGGCTGGTATCGCTGCATCCGCCGGATTTCCAGTTCTCGCGCGAGGCGCTGCGCGCGGCGTTTAACTCGCGCACCCGCGCCATCATCATTAACTCGCCGAATAATCCCAGCGGAAAAGTTTTTAGCCGCGACGAGTTGGAATTGATCGCCGCGCTTTGCCGCGAACATGACGTGTTGGCCATCACCGACGAAATCTACGAGCACATTTTATACGATGGTGCCGTGCACATTCCCATGTCCACGTTGCCGGGAATGCGCGAGCGCACCGTAACTATCAACAGTTGCTCCAAGACCTATAGCGTAACGGGATGGCGCGTCGGATGGGTGGTGGCTGCGCCGGAGCTGACCAACAGCATCCGCAAAGTCCACGATTTTCTCACCGTGGGCGCGCCCGCTCCGTTGCAGGAAGCGGCGGCGGAAGCCGTCGCGCTGCCGCGCAGTTACTATGAAGAGCTTGCCGCTGAGTACGCGGTCCGCCGCACCAGGCTGTTGGGGATTTTGCAAGACACTGGTTTCCGGTGCTTCAAACCTTCCGGCGCCTACTACATCATGGCGGACATCTCTGCCTTCAGATTCCCGAACGATACGGAGTTCGTGAAGCACCTGATTACCACGATCGGAGTGGCCGCCGTGCCCGGCTCCAGCTTCTTCCGCAACCCGGTCGACGGCGCGCACCTGGTGCGCTTTACATTTTGTAAAAAAGAAGAAACGCTGGACGAAGCGGGCCGCCGCCTGCTGAAACTTCGTCCACGCAAATGACGGCCCCTGTTTCATGTCTCCGAAGGAGGCACAATTGACGACGCCCAGTACTAATCCCCCCGATACTGTATCCATTCAACCGAGCGGTGCGTTCCGACTCCCGCACCTGCTGATTTTCCTGCTGCTGGGGCTGCTCATCTGGCAGACCATGCACTACTACCCGCTGCTGCCAGAGCAAATTGCCGCGCACTTTGACGTCGCCGGAAACCCCAACGGATTCCAGTCGCGGACATTTTTCTTCGGCCTGATTTGGGCCGTGGTGCTGGTGGTGCTGCTGGCTTTCCTAGGCATCCCGCGTTGGCTGGGAAAACTGAATCCGCGCTTACTGAACATTCCCAACAAAGAGTATTGGCTTACGCCCGCGCGACTGGATCAGGCGATGAAAATACTTTCCACCGAGATGGGCTGGTATGGAGTCGTGGTGATCGGGTTCATCCTCTTCACCATGCAACTTGCACTGCAGGCCAATGTGGCCCGCGCCCCGCTCAACAGCCGATTGCTGATCATGGGCCTGGTCGCCTTCCTCGCCTTCACGGTGATCTGGACCATTCGCATGTACCGCAAGCTGGCCGTCCCGAAAGCACAGCGATGAACCCAGTAGCGTTTCATTTGGAGTAAACGTTTGCTCGCCGCTGCTTCGCTTTGCCCCTATGCTATACTGTTTGCTTCATTCCAGTTGCAACCGCTTTCTTAGGAGACGACGCAGAAATGCTGGACACATTTTTATTGCCTGAGACGAACATTGAAAAAGCGGGCGAGAGCGCCGCGGTATCCATTCAGGCTGGCGCGGGCAAGAATTGCCTGATGACCATGGCCATCACCAAAATTCTGGAACAGCAGTCCATTGACGTCAGCGTGTGGGGCTCCGCCGACGGCACGGAGTGGAGCGCGAAAGCGCTGACCAGCTTCCCGCAAAAGTTCTATCAAGGAATTCACCAGCAGCTACTGGACCTCTCAAAGAATCCAGAAGTGCAGTTTCTGAAACTGAAGTGGGCGGTCAGCCGCTGGGGTGTGGGCGATCCCACGCCTCGTTTCAGCATCCTGGTCAAGATTCAGGAACAAGCCTAAAATTAGCGGCGACTAGTCACGCCGCACGCAGAACAAAAAACAACTGAATAGCGTGGGGTTGCGCATTCTCAACTCTGAATCCGGGTTGCTGCAACTTCCGCAATGGGGAGGGACTCATGCTTCGTACCGCATCGTTTCAACGCTTCGTGGCCGCTTCGCGCTCCGGAGTTCGTGCGTCATCATGCCTGCCATCATGCCTGTTGTCGTGCCTGTTGTCGTGCCTGTTGTCGTGGATGTTGCCGGCGCTCCTGTTGGCGCTCGCGTATCCGGCTGTTTCGCTTGCCCAGACCAGCGGCGTCCAGATCACATGGGTGGGGCAAGCCTGTTTCATTATTCAGGAAGCCGGCTCGAACGCCATCGGCCCCATCGTCATCACCGATCCGCCCAACGCCGCGCAGGGTTATGACCTGCCCACGCTGCCCGCCGATGTGGTAACCGTCTCGCACACTCACCAGGACCACAGCAACGTCGCCGCGATGCGCGGCAATTTCACGCTGGTGGATGGCCGCCCCATCTCGGCGCGCACGGAAGTGGCTGCTTCGGGGATGAACTTCGTCATGGTCCCCGGCTTCCACGACACCACTAATGGCTCGGTACGTGGGCCGAACGCCACCATTCGCTGGACGCAGGGCAACATCCGCTTCGCGCACTTCGGCGATTACGGTCAGGACGCGCTGACTGCAACGCAACTCGCCGACCTCGGGACCGTGGATGTGATGTTCGTTCCCGCCGGTGGCGGACTGACGATCGACATCGCTGGCGTGGATGCGCTGGTGAATCAAGTGCGGCCCAAGGTAGCGGTGCTGATGCACTATCGCACCGCATTCGGCGGCGCGGGGGCGCCGTTTCAGTTCACGGAATTCTCCGGCACTGGCGCGCGGCCCATCCGCTACCGTCCGTCGCGCGTGCTGATCAATCTCGCGCAGCTTCCCGCCACCACCGAGTACTGGGTGATGGAAGTGAATGCGCCGATGGCCGCGGTGAACTCCGCCACCTTCTCCGCTGGCCAGCCGGTGGCGCCGGGATCCCTGGTGTCGTTCTTCGGCAACTTTCCCGGATCGTCCACGAGCAGCGCAACGTCCACTCCACTGCCGCGGCAACTCGGCACCACCGAGGTGCTGGTGAATGGCGCGGCGGTGCCGCTGCTGTTCGCTTCGCCGCAACAGGTGAATGTGCAGTTGCCGAGCGCGACAATTGCGGGATCGTATGCCGTGGAGGTTCGCGTGGCGGGCGAGCGCGCCGCGCGCGGGCCGGTGTCTGTGTTGACGTATGCGCCGGGGCTGTTTGCCGCGCTGAATCAGGATGGGCGACCGAACACCGCGCTCGCGCCCGCGCGGCGGGGCGAGGTGTTGCAGATTTTCGCCACCGGGCAGGGGCCGGTTGCTCAAGACGTTCCGGATGGCTCGCTTGCGCCCGCCGCGCCGCTAATTAATTCCGTCCTGCCCAGCGTGGCTGTGGCGGGACGGCTGGCGCAGGTGCAGTTCAGCGGGCTGGCGCCCAATATGGTCGGCGTCTGGCAGATCAACATCGTGATTCCCGCCGATACTCCCGTGGGCACCAGCATCCCCGTGGTGGCCGCCTTAGGGCTGGTCAGCAACGTGATTACAGTCGCCATCCAATGAGTGATTTGATCTACGTCGCCAGCAGCAACGCGGGCAAGCTCACCGAAATCATGCTGGGCGTGGAGCTGTGGCAGCGCCATCGCAAGGAGATGCCCGGCGCACGCCTCGCCTGCACGATTGAGCTGCTGCCCGGCTTCGCGCTGCTGCCGCGCTGCGCGGAGGACGCCGATACCTTCGCCGGCAACGCGCGCAAGAAAGCTCTGCACTACAGTCGGCTGACAAAGAGTCCGCGCGCCTGGGTACTGGCCGATGACTCCGGACTGGTGGTGGATGCGCTCGACGGCGCGCCGGGCATCTACTCAGCGCGCTACGCCGGGCCGAACGCCACCGATGCCGACAACAACCACATGCTGATCGATGCGCTACGTGATGTTCCGCCGCCGCGCCGCACCGCCCGCTTCGTCTGCGCGCTGGCGCTGGCCAATGAAGATGCGGTCGTCGCGGAGTTTTCCGGCGTGGCGGAGGGCGCGATTCTCGATACTCCGCGCGGCACGCATGGCTTCGGCTACGATCCGCTGTTCCTCGATCCACTCAGCGGCAAGACCTACGCCGAACTCACCGCTGAAGAAAAACTCGAACGCAGCCATCGCGGCCAGGCGCTGTTCGCGTTGCTCGATTGGCTCGCAGTCCGTTAATCTACCAACATGTCCAATGCGGAACGCACCAAGTGGGACGAGCGCTATCGCGCCGGTGACCACGCGTCTGAAACACCTGATCCATTGTTGCAACGCCTGCTGGACAACTCGTTGCCGCAGCCGCAGGGCCGCGCCGCGCTGGACGTGGCCTGCGGGGCGGGCCGGCACGCGGTGTGGCTGGCCGAACATGGGTGGGACGCGTATGGTTGCGATGTCTCGCTCGAAGGGTTGCGTGTCGCGGCGCAGTTGGCACGCACGCGAGGCGTAACGCTCAAACTGTTCTGCGCGGATATGGATGCGTCGTCGCTGCCGCCCAATCGTTTCGACTTGATTGTGGTGTTCTTCTATCTGCAGCGCAGTTTGTTTGAAGTTTTCAAATCCGCGTTGCGGCCCGGCGGGTTTATCATCTTCCGGACGTATGTCGCGGACGCGACGGCACCGGAAGGTGCTGGGGACAATCCCGCCCACGTGCTGCAGCCCGGCGAGCTGGCCGCGGCGTTCGCGGGCTTCCGCGTTCTCCACGAAAACAAGAAAGTGGGCAGCCGCGCCATCACCGAGTTCATCGCGCAGAAGCTGTAACGGAGTCGCGCGGCACTGTCATGTATTGTTAATTCAACTGGGATTGCAGACGGAACAGGGCCTTCTTCGCCAGACCATAGCCGGCGTTGTGCTCCAGCGATTTTCGGTAGCTCTGCACCGCTTTCCCCCACTGACGCAGCTTTTCATAGACGCGGCCGAGATTGTAATGCGGAAAGCAGTAGCTCTCATAACGACTGGCGAGGGTAGCCTTCTCCAGCCACGGAATCGCTTCCGTGAACTGGCCCTGCTCGATCAGATAAGCGCCGATATCGTTGTAGGGATTGCCAAAATCGGGATCGACCTGGATAGCCTGGCGGCACTCCGCGATGGCCTCGTCGTAACGATTTTGGAAACTGTAGGTCCAGCCCAGGAAGGTGTGGGCCTCGGCCGTGGGCGCAAGGGCGATGGATTGCTTGTATAAATCGATCGCCTGCTCCAGATCACCCTTCATCTGGTGCGAGTAGGCGAGGTGGAACAGCTCCGCAGCTTTCAATTGATCTTCGCTATCCTGCATTCGCTTATCCAACTTCCATCCAGCGCGGCGGCTTCGAAGCCAACGCGTAGTCGTTATTCTGCATAGTCCATCGCTAAGATGCAACTTCATCGCTATCGGTCGCATGGCGATTTTGGCCCAGCGTCGATTGCCCGCTATAATTGGCCATTTATCGGTATGCTTTGATTGAGGGCTTCATGAAGATCGCGCTGGCGCAGATGAATCCAACCGTGGGGGACTTCTCCGGTAATCGGGAGAAGCTCGTCCGTTATGCCCGCGAGGCGCAGGCCGCCGGAGCCGATCTGGCCGTATTTCCGGAGCTATCGCTGTGCGGCTATCCGCCACGCGACCTGGTCGAGAAGCCCAGCTTTGTGGAGCGCAACCAACTGGAGTTGGCGGCATTGGCCGCCGAGGTTCCCGGCATTGCGATCATTGTCGGCTTCGTCAGCCGCGTGCCGGGCGAGTCGGGAAGGCGTGTGGCCAATAGCGCCGCGTTGCTGTCGGGAGGGTTGGTGCGCTTCGTGCAATCGAAGATGCTCTTGCCCACCTATGACGTATTCGACGAGGGCCGCTATTTTGAGCCGAGCAAGAAGCAAAAGATTATAGAGTTGGGCAGCGAGCGGTTGGCGCTGACCATCTGCGAGGATATCTGGAACGACAAAAATTTCACGACCAATCGCCTCTATCCGCAGGACCCGGTGGAACAGTTGTTTCAGCAGGGGGCCACCGCGCTGGTCAATATTTCCGGCTCCCCGTTTGCGATGGGCAAACCCCGGTTCCGCGAAGAAATGCTGCGTGCGTTTGCGGTGCGCTATCGAGCGCCGGTTATCTTCGTCAATCAGGTGGGCGGCAACGACAGCCTGGTATTTGATGGATCGAGCTTGGCGCTCGACCGCGCCGGCAACGTGCGCGCGCGCGCCAAGGCGTTTGAGGAAGACCTCGTTTATTTCGATACGGCGGAGGGCGGGCCATCCAGCGCAGCGACTGCCCCGAGCGAGAGCGCAGGCAATCTCGATGACGATCCATCCGTCTATGCCGCGCTGGTGCTGGGGACGCGCGACTACGTGCGCAAGTGTGGATTCGAGTCGGTGTTGATTGGCCTCAGTGGCGGCATCGACTCAGCGCTGACGGCGGCCATTGCCGTGGACGCGCTGGGGCGCGACAACGTGCTGGGCGTGGCCATGCCGGGCCCCTACTCCTCGCCGGAAAGCCTGGCCGATGCGCGTACCCTCGCCGCCAACCTCGGAATTCGCTTTGAGGTGGTTTCGATCACGGGCACCTTTGAGGCCTACCTCGCCTCGCTGCGGGAGCTGTTTGCTGGAACTCCCTCCGGCGTAGCGGAGGAGAATATCCAGGCGCGCGTGCGTGGCAATCTGCTGATGGCCCTCTCCAACAAGTTCCGCTCGCTGGTGTTGTCCACCGGCAACAAGAGCGAATTGTCCGTCGGCTATTGCACGCTCTACGGTGACATGGCCGGCGGGCTGGCGGTGATCTCAGACATTCCCAAGACGCAGGTTTACAGACTGTGCGCGATCGTCAATCAGCGGGCGCAGCTGATCCCGCCCGCCATTCCCCAGGCGATCATCGACAAGGCGCCCACCGCTGAGTTGCGGCCCAATCAGAAGGACACCGACAGCCTGCCTCCGTATGAGGTTCTGGATATCATTCTAAAAAGTTACATCGAAGATGCCGAGACGGCGCGACAGATCGCCGAGCGCACCGGCATCGCGCTGGAGCTGGTGGAGCGCGTAACGCGCATGGTGGATGGCAACGAATATAAGCGGCAGCAGGCAGCCCCGGGACTGAAAGTTACATCCAAGGCATTTGGCATTGGCCGCCGCTTCCCCATTGCCCAGCGGTATCGCGAGTAACGAGCAACCATTTACCACAGAGGACACAGAGGTACACAGAGGATGCGGGAAGCACGGCATGGGGCGCCGCGGAAGGGTTGGGCACGCGCGTCGATCTGCACCTCAGCGCGGGCCTTTTGGTTTCAACCTCTGTGCGCCGCTGTGTCCTCTGTGGTTAAAAGTGCTGAGATCGCCAGGAAGAGGACAGGTGCTATAATGGGGCGAGTAATTCAGGGACAACGGGAAATCAAACGGGAAATCAAATGAAGAGTAACCTCAAAGTCGGCCTGGTAACATTTTCGACGGCGCTGTCCGTGATCCTGCTGATCGGCGCCGTGCTGGGGCAGGACCGCGAGTCGAAGGAACCCTATCGCCCGCTCGCCGTGCTCTCCGAAGTGCTCTCGCGCATCCAGAGTGATTACGTGGAAGAGCCTAATTTCGACCGTGTTACCGAAGGCGCGCTGCAGGGAATGGTGGAGTCGCTCGACCCCTACAACAGTTATCTTTCGCAGGCCAATTACACGGAGTATAAAAAAGGCTGGCGCGGAGAAGCGTCCATTGGCGCGGTGATCTCGAAGCGTTTCGGACTGCCGGGAATCGTTGCCGTGGTTCCGGGAGGGCCCGCGGATCGCGCCGGGCTGGTGGCGGGCGATATCTTTGAAGCCATTAGCGGCAAGAGTTCGCGTGAGATGTCCTACGAGGAAGTACTGGCGCGTCTGGATGGCCCGGTGGGCTCCACGGTCAGCCTGTCGGTGGTGCGTCAACGCAGCCAGCAGCCGCGTTCGATGGAGTTAAAGCGCGAAGTAGTCCAGAACCCAGAAATTGAATCGCGCGTGATTGACAAGGGCGTCGGCTACCTGAAAGTGCGCGCGATGCCCACGGGAATTTCCAAAGTTCTGGCCACTCGCATCGAAAGCCTGCGGCGCAGCGGCGCCACCAGGTTTGTTCTGGATATGCGCGATAATGCTTCCGGGGACATGCAGGAAGGCGCTGCGGTGGCTAATCTGTTCATTGGCCAAGGGCTGCTCGGTTACGTGGAAGGCCAGCAATATCCCCGCCAAAGTTTTTTGGCTGACAAGACGAAAGCCATCAGCGCGGAGCCGGTTACGCTGATTGTGAATGAGTCCACTGGCGGCGCGGCGGAATTTCTCGCCGCGGCCTTCATCGAGAATCATCGCGGCGACGTCGTCGGAGCACGCACCTTTGGCATCGGCTCCATTCAGAAAGTAGTCCCGCTGCCGAATGGTTCGGCGCTGGTCCTCTCTGTCGCCAAGTTTCACTCGCCCGTCGGCAAGGCCATTCAGGATACCGGCGTAACTCCCAACGAAGTGGTCGAACAGCCCCGCAACATCGCTTCGCTGACTCCCGAAGAAGATGTCGAGGAAGAGACTCCGCCGAGCAATCAGCCGCTGGAAGACCTGCAACTCAAGCGCGCCATCGAGCTGCTGAACGAAGCGCAAGCCCTGCCCCAAGCCGCGTAAAGGCAGGGAGTGGGGCGTAGGGTGTGGTCAAACTCCCATTGCCCGATGCCTTTCCCACACCCAACACCCTACGCCCCACTCCCCAATTACTTGGCGCGTTCGAGGTACTTGCCTTCCGCGGTGTCCACGCGGATCTTCTCGCCGACGTTGATGAACGCAGGCACGCCCACTACCAGACCGGTTTCCATGGTGGCGGGCTTGGTTACGTTGCTCACCGTGGCGGACTTCAGGCCCGGCTCGGTTTCCATCACCGTCATGTCCACGGTGATGGGCAGGTCGATGCCCACGGCGCGGCCCTCGTACATCTGGATTTTAATCTGGATGTTGGGGATCAGGTAGTTGGCGTTGTCGCCCAGCGTTTCCGCCGTCAGATGAATCTGCTCGTAGGACTCGGTGTTCATGAAGTGGTAGTCGTCGTGTTCGCGGTACAGGAACTCCATCACCTGCTCATCGACGTGCGCCACATCCATCTTGTCTTCCGAGCGGAAGCGGTGCTCGATCATGGCGCCGGTGCGCAGGTTGCGCATCTTGGCCTGCACGAAGGCGCGCAGGTTGCCCGGCGTGCGGTGCGTTACCTGATGGATGGAGAACAGCTCTCCCTCGTGCTTGATGACGTTGCCGCGCCGCATCTGTGTTGCGTTCATGAAGTACTCCCCGAAAAATGTTGGTGTGATTCTGCCGAGAGCCGGCTAGAGCCGAGAAAAACCATCCCCACGACCGCAAGCGACCATCTGCTCATCCATTATAGGGAAGGCGCGCGAAAGCCGTCAACCTGTGGGCGCGGCTCTGTCACGCACACACAAAAAAACCGCCGGGAGGTGGAAGCCTCCCGGCGCAAAATGTGATTAGGGTTTGCCAGGCCTACTGGAACGACACGGATTTGGAGATTGTTGAGATATAGCTGGTGTACCCAAAGTCCAGCCCCGGCGCGGTGAAGCGGCCTGGAGTTGTGTATGCTCCAACAAACATGAATCCAAAAGGCACACCCGCCGAGCTGCCACTGGGTGGGAGCGCCAGCAGAATCGAGGAGGGAATGTTGAATTGACCGGCGGAAGTCCGCTCCAGGCAAACGAAGGTGGCCTGGGCCGTGTTGGAGACGTTGATGGACGCTCCGGCGATGTATGTGAGTCCATTCGGATCGCCGCCGGTCCAGGTAACCAACTGCCCCGCCGCACGGTTGACGGTGGTAATCGCGGCCTGATTCGACCACACGGTTCCCGGCGGCACGGTGTGAGTCGTCGTGAACGCTCCCACATCGGACCCTCCGCCACCGTTGTTGAGCGTGTAGGTGCCAGGCACCAGATAGTCTGGTTCCGCAGCACCGAATGGAACAGTCTGGCTGAATACTCCGGAATAAATGCCCGTTGAGGCGGCCGCCATCTGCTTGGCGCCGGTCGGCCCGGAAACGTTGATCGCAGGTCCGGCATTCAGGGGGGTGAAAACAGGTCCGGTATTGCCGCCTGCGCCGACTCGGGAAATGGACACGGCGCAAGCGCCCGGATTGGAAACATTCAGATCGCTGCCCGCATTGGACAGCAATTGGTCGAACGTATAGCGGAAGAACGCGGCGCCGCCGGCATCCGACTTAATATCAAACGACCCGACACCGGGAACTGAAAAACTGGAACTGGACTTACTCAGCGTCATGGAACCAATGCGCAGGCCGCCGCTGTTGCGCGCCTGCTCCAGCTCCGCGGGCGTGTAGCCGCCGGGGTCGGAGCATATGCCGCCATTGGGAGCCACGGACATGGTGGTGAAGTTGCTCACAATGTTGCCCACCTGAAGACTTACCGGAGCGAAGCAGCCGCTCACGTCCTGCGGCACGGTGAAGACGACCTGGTCAATTCCCACGCAACAGCCCGAGCGCCAGCGATAGGTGATGGGCGTCTCACGCCCGCCCACAAACAATCGCGCGTTGACGTTGCTCAGGTTGCCGGGCAGCGGTTGACCCGCCTCATTGCCGGTTACCGGCCCCAGTCCTGTGCCCCACAGCGTTACCACCTGGCCGGGACGCGCCGACTCCACCAGCGTGTTGAACGGCTGATTGGCCTCGGTGATGAAGTTCTGAATGATGCTCGGGCCCGTGCCGCCCTGATTGCGCGTGAACGTTCCAAAGCTGCCCGCCAGCACGATGATCGGCGCGGCGTTGCTGGTGACGCCGTTGTAAGTAACCGTCACCGTGCCCAGCGGCGTGCTCGACGGGAGCACCGCGGCCACCTGCGTTTTCAGCGTATACAGCATGATGGCGTTCACCACCGTGCCGCCCACGGTAACCCGGACGCTGGTCCCTGCCAGACCGGCGGTGGTGGGCAGCGGGAACGCGCTGACTTGCACAATGTTGGCCGGACCCAGGTTGTCGCCGAAGATCACGAAGATCGACCCTTGCGCGATGCCCTAGTTGGGCAGGCCCGCAACCGTATAGCTGCCGCCGTTGCGGATGCCGTCGGCGGCGATGGAGGGTACCTGGGCTTGGGCAGCCAGCGGTGCCAGCGCCATCAGGCCCAGCAGAAACGTGAGATGGAGGGTGCGTTTCATCATTGGTTTTTCCTTTTCAAAGTAAGTTGGCGGGACATCGCCTCGGGGGTACGCATCCCGTGATTTTGCCCGCCTTGCGGCGAACAAGGAACGATCCTACCACCGCCCACTTTACGAAACAAGTAGACGCGTCTGTACCCAGCTGGTTTGATTGGCCTGGGGATTCCCGCCTAAACAATTCGCGGCGCAGGCGGCGGAAAATGATGCGTCACCCTCGATCGTGCCGGGGCACAATGGCATGGACACTTCGGCACGCAGCAAGCGCGCGGGCTGATCGCGCAGGTGAGAAAAGTGTGGTAGGGCAGAAGTTAGAAGACAGAAGGCAGGAGACAGAAATCAGAATGCGGGGAGTGGTCGGCGAGTCAATGGGAGAATTCGGAATCTTTGGGCGCTGCCCCGCATTCTGATTAATTAGAAAATTTGGACATTGTGGAATTTGTGGTCAGAGTGGTCAGGTTGGCGCTCCGGGTGGGGGCCATTATGCCCACTGCCGACACCCCATTGCTGGGCCATTTCCCAGTTTGTCAATCTGGTCAGAGTGGTCAGAACCGTGAACGTGTGCACTTTGGGCAATTTTTATTTTGCAATATAAGAGTTGTTTGTAGACGCTATTACTGATAAATTAATGTGTTACAGACTTCCATCGGATTCAGCGTGCGAGCATCCCATATTAGGGTAGGAGAGCAAGCGGTGCCTTCAGAGTATATCCCTGTAGTGATTTTCCTGTTGCTGGCCATTTCCTTCCCCGTGGTCTCGCTGCTGGCGGCAAAGTTGGTGCGTCCGGACTCTCCGTTTGCCGCCAAGTTGATGCCCTATGAGTGCGGCATCGATCCCGAGTCGAGTTCGCGCGGCCGCTACACCGTGCGCTTCTACATTGTGGCGATCCTGTTCGTCATCTTCGACGTGGAAACCATCTTCCTGTTTCCGTGGGCCGTGCAGTTCCGCATGCTGGGCCTGTTCGGGTTGATCGAGATGCTGGTGTTCCTAGCCATCCTCGTCGCCGGATACGTTTGGGTTTATCGCAAAGGCGCGCTCGACTGGGTGTAGTCCACCGCGCACAGATCATTACTTTTTCAGACGATAGGGACCAATAGATACAGACATGCCGAACCATTTTGCGATGATGCTCGCCGCAGAAAATCCGGTGCTGATCTTTATCACCCGTATCTTCACGCCGGACCCATTCCAGGGCATCTACAAGCCCAACAGCTTCGACCTGTTCGTGCTGGTCCCGTACTTCACCATCCTGATTATTCTGGCCATCCTCGGCGTGCATCGCTATTACATGATGTACCTCTACTACCGCAACCGGACACCGCGCCTGTCGCCAATTCAAGACGTGCCGGTGCCGCTCGGGAAGTTCAGCGATCTGCCGCGCGTAACCATCCAACTACCCATCTTCAATGAGCGCTATGTTGCCGAGCGCATGATCGAAGAGGCTTGTAAGATCGAGTACCCGAGCGAGCGGCTGGACATTCAGGTGCTCGACGACTCGACTGACGAAACCGCCGCGCTGGCGCGTGATTGCGTGGAGCGCTACGCCGCGCTGGGCCACCCGATCACCTATCTGCACCGCACCAACCGCGAAGGCTACAAAGCCGGCGCACTGGCCGAGGGATTGTTGCAGGCCAAGGGCGAGTTCGTCGCCATCTTCGACGCCGACTTCCTGCCTCCCGCCGATTTCCTCGCGCGCACCATCGACCACTTCACCGACCCGAAGGTTGCGCTGGTGCAGACGCGCTGGACGTATCTCAACCGGCATTTCTCCTGGCTGACGGAAGTGCAGGCCATCCTGCTGGACGGGCACTTTGTCTACGAGCACATCGCGCGCACCAAGACCGGGCGCTTCTTCAATTTCAACGGCACGGCCGGCATCTGGCGGCGCGTGGCTATTGATCAGGCGGGCGGTTGGGAGCACGACACGCTCACCGAAGACGCCGACTTGAGCTATCGCGCGCAACTGCTCGGCTGGAAGTTTGTCTATCGCCCCGACATCGAGTGCCTGAGCGAGCTGCCCGTTGAGATGAACGCCTTCAAGACGCAGCAGGCGCGCTGGGCCAAGGGCCTTATTCAGGTGGGCATGAAGATTCTGCCGCGCGTGCTGCGCAGTGATGCGCCGCGCCACGTGAAGACTGAAGCGTTCTATCACATGACCGCGAACCTCTCGTATCCACTGATGATCGTGCTGGCTCTACTGAGTTTTCCGGCGATGATCATTCGCTTCTATCAAGGCTGGTTCCAGATGCTCTACATCGATCTGCCGTTGATGGCCGCCGCGACGCTCTCGGTCTCCGCGTTCTATATGGGCAGCCAGCGCGAGCTATTTCCCGATGACTGGAAGCGCAGTTTCCGCTACCTGCCGCTGATTCTGGCGACCGGCGTGGGCCTGACATTGACCAACTCCTGGGCGGTGTTCGAGGCGCTGATGGGCAAGCAGAGCGAGTTCGTGCGCACCCCCAAGTACAGCCTGGAAGCCCAACGCAACCAGACGGGCCGTTCCGTCGGCCCGCGCTTCTTCCGCAATGTCTATCGCAAGCGCGCCCACTGGGTAGCGATGCTCGAAGTCGCCCTCGGCGTGTACTTTCTCTACACCGTCTACTTTGCCATCGCCAGCGCCAACTACGCCACCGCCTTCTTCTTGAGCCTGTTCGTACTCGGCTATCTGGGCACCGGTCTGATCTCGCTCTTCCAAGGTAGATGGGACCGCTGGTCGGAAGCAGTTACGTCCGTCGCCGCATCCATCCAAAACGCCGCCCGCTTCGCCCTGCGCCTCTTCCACCGCGCGTGACAGTGCCGCGCGCTATTCCAGGTTCATGCGGCGCAGCAGGTCGTGGTAGCGCGGGTCGTTGCGCATTGAATCGAACCACGGGTGGAACTTTAGCAATGTCATCGAGCTGGCTCGCTCTTCGTAGGCCTTTTCCAGCCATTCAAATGCGCGGTCTTTATCGCCCAGGCCGCTGTAAACCACCGCCACCCAATATGGCTGAACAAATTTCGTTTTCGAGGCTTCAATCATGCGGTCCAGAATGCTTTGTGCCTCGGCTCTTTCCCCGGCTACGGCGTATGCATATCCCAAGGTGCCAAGGTTCTGGCTCGAACCCGTGGCGAGTTCCACAGACTTCTCCAATTCCCGGATCGCCTCGGGATACATCTTCTTGCCCAGGTACGACCGTCCCGCTTGCCGGCGCGCACCGGCAGATTCCGGGTCGAGTTCGATAGCTTTCCGATCCCAAATCATTGCCGCGTCGTATTGTCCCGCATATCCAAGAAGTTCTCCAACAACTCTGGTTATGGTGACAGAAAGCGGGTCTAGTTGCTGGGCGCGGTTCACCTCCGCCAGCCCCTCATCGAGACTACCAGCGCTTGCCAAAAACCATAGACCATACCATTGGTGGGCCAGCGAATAATTGGGGTCCAATTCCATGGCGCGCCTAAACTCTCGTTCCGCGGTCGGCCGATCGCGGTCATAAAGGAGTGCGATATAAGCGAGTGATGCATGTGCCTCGGCAAGAGTGTCATCCAGTTGGAGAGCTTTCAGCGCGGCCGCCTTCGCCTTGGGCATGACTTGCTTCGCAGAGGCGAAGGTATAATTTTCCTGAGAGCTGTATGTGTCGGCCAAACCGCTGAGGGCGAGAGCGTAGGTGGGGTCGTTCCCGACGGCCTGTTGGAAGTATTCGATGGCCTTGTTGAATCCTTCTTCCGACTTCTTGTTCCACCAGAAGCGGCCTTTGACGTACGCCTGATACGCCTCCGTATTCTCCGTGCCGCGCTTGGCGAGCTTTTGCTGGTCCGCCCCGGTGAGCTTCAGTCTTAGTTTGTCGGAGATGTCGCGGGCGATCTCTTGTTGCAGGGCGAAGATGTCCGTGGCCTTGCGCAGGTATTGCTGCCCCCAGATTTGGTGATTGTCAGTCGCATCAATCAATTCAACGCTGACCATGATGCTGTCGCCCACCTGGCGCACCTGTCCTTTGAACACCGCGCCTACGCCGAGTTGCTGGCCGATCACGTTGGCGGTCACTTCCTTGCCTTTGTAGCTGAAGGCGGAGTCGCGCGACATGACTCGCAACTGCGGCAGTTGCGAGAGGCTGGAGATAAGCGACTCGGCGATGCCGTCGCCCAAATATTCAGCGTCCGCATCGCCGCTGCTGTTGACCAGCGGCAGCACGGCGAGCGAGTTGATGGCGTCGCCTGGTGTGCCCGTATTGCCGCCCGCGCCATTGCCGCCGGGGCCGCCACGGCGCAGGTAATACCCCGCACCAACTCCAATGGCCAGCGCGACCGTCGCGGCGATGCCGACCGCGACGTAGCGCCCGCGCCTTGCTCGCTCCGTGGCCCGCTCCGTGGCCGGCGCAGCGGCTGGCCCGGCGACACTGGTGGCACCCGTGGAGCCAGCAGTGCCGGGCGAAATTGTCCCGAACTGTTCACGGAGGTAGCGCACGAAGTGGACGGTGACCATCACGCCATAAAGCAGCAGGAAGAAGCCCGACGAGATGTTGAGGGCGACGCGGAAGGCGGGTTGGTCGGAGTGCATCCAGTGCTCGAAGACGAACTCGACGGCGAAGCCCACGACCAGGATGATGGCGTCCTGCAGCAGGATGCGCAGCAGGGCGAAGATTTCCTCGAGCATCCCGACGGTCTGGTGCCGCACGTTGCCGCGCAGATGCTCCCATTCCTCGGAGCCAGATGGGCGTTGTGACTTGTCAGGGGCGTTGTCGGGAGTAGGGTGCATAAGCGAGTCAGTTAGTGCGAGTGGTCAATTTGAGTTACATGGCCGCGCCGATTATAGACGGATTCGCGCCGAAGTTGGTAGGGTTTTGCGATGCGGATAGTGCCGCGGCACTGTCGCGCGGTGCCTTTGGTGAGGCTACAATAGTGAAATGACTCTTGCGCGATTCATGCCGGGTTGGCAGCGCTTCGTTGTGTGCGCCATCTGGTGCTCGCTGCCAGCGCAACTTTTTGGGCAATCGGCGGGGCAGTCAACCGCACCGGCTCTGTTAACTCCCGCCGACTATGCCGCAAGGCGCGCTGCGCTGCGTGCGCGAATCGACGATGGGATTGTTGTATTGCACGGCAACGGGGAACCTTCCGGCTCTGAAGCATTCCGCGTCTTCCATCAGGACAGTAATTTTCTCTACCTCACTGGATACAATTCCCCTGGCGCGATGCTGGTGCTGACATCAGGCAATGAAGAGCGCCAGGGCAGGGAACGGTCTTCGGCGCCCGCAATTAAAGAGACACTATACATTCCTTCGCGCGATCCGCAGTCCGAGGTTTGGACCGGGCCGCAGCTTGATCCCGACAAGCCCGAGACGGCTGCGCAACTCGCGTTCGAGTCCGTGCGGAGCGTGAAGCAGTTGGACGCGGACCTGCGCCGGATGTCCAAGAATGTCCGCAAGATTTTCACCACGCTGCCCAACCCGCACGCTGCCGAAGACGAATCCGCGTTCGACCGCTCGCGTCTGGAGCGGCTGAAGAAAGTCTTCAGCAAGGCCAGCATGCAGTCCATTGACAAGGAGACCACGCCGCTACGACAGATCAAGTCGGCGCTCGAAATCGAGATGACCCGCCGGGCGGTGGCTTGCACGATGGACGCGCATCGTCAGGCGGGCCGGGCGCTGCAGCCTGGCGTGCGCGAGTATGAGATCGCGGCGCTGATGAAATACACGATGGAGCGGGCCGGGTGTACGATCACCGGCTTCGATCCCATCGTCGCCGCCGGTCCGCGCTCGACGATCCTGCATTACACGCGCGGCGATAAGCGCGTGGAGCAGGGCGACCTGGTGGTGGTCGATGTGGGCGGCGAGTTCGCGGACTACTCGGCGGATATCTCACGCACGCTGCCGGCCAGCGGCAAGTTCACCGCGCGGCAGCGCGAGATATACGAGATTGTTTTGGGCGCGCAGGAAGTGGTACTGAAGGCCGTGCGGCCCGGCGCGTCGCTCTACGGACGCGGCGCCGACAGCTTGCACAACATCGCGCGGGAATATCTGAACACGCACGGGCAGGACCGCAATGGCCAGCCGCTGGGGAAATATTTCACGCACGGCATCGGGCATCAGGTGGGTCTCGACGTGCATGACTCGGAAGACCGCGCCACGCCCCTGCGCGAGGGCATGATCCTGGCCATCGAGCCGGGTCTCTATCTGCCCGATGAAAACATTGGCGTGCGCATCGAAGACATGGTGTTGGTTACCAAAGACGGCGGCGTGCTGCTGAGCACGGACTTGCCGCGCACGGTAGAGGATGTCGAGCGCTGGCTGGCGCTGGAGTAACCATTCTCGACCCAACACCCCCAACTAGTCGTCATCCTGAGCGGAGCGAAGGACCTGCTTTTGTTTTACCCGTCGGCGCAACAGCAGGTCCCTCGTCTCTGCGCTTCTCGGGATGACAACAATCGTAGCAGTGGGCGCGGGAGTGGGCGCTGCTCACTGGCGGAATTCGGGAGCGTCTGCGCCGCTGGCTGCTGGGTTTGTCTTGTGCCTGCGCGGTGTTTGCATTACTATGAACGATTCGGATCATGATGTGGTGCCCAGAGGCGTGAGGATGCGTGGAGCTGCGCGATGCTGGCCTCGGCTGACGCTGATCGTTATGGCGCTAGCCGCGTCGCTGACTTTGGCGTTGGCCGTTATGGGGGTTTCCTGCAATCGGCGCTCACCGAATTGGGAACAGTTGAATCAGTCCGCGGCCGAGGCCATTGACGCTGGCCGCAGCATTAAGGCTGAAGAGCACTTGCTGGCCGCGCTGGAGCTGGCTCGCAATACGGAGAGCGAGGCATCGCGTATTCCGTTGAGCCTGCACAGGCTGGCGCGGTTCTACGAGGCACGGCAGCGCTACACAGCCGCTGCGGAGTATTTTTCACTGGCGTTTGACGCCGACAGTGAGCGGTTGGGGGCGGATGATCCGTCGCTGTACGACACGACGCAGCGGCTGGCTGGAATCTACGAAAGCAGTCAGGAACTGACGGAAGCGAAGGAAGTTTACAAGCGCTTTCTGAAGCTGCAGGAAGTTGGTCTGGGCAAGGATGCCTTGCCGATTGCCTCAACGCTGGTGCCGATTGGCCGGCTGGCGCGCATGCGCGGCGGATACGACGAGGCGGAGAAGGCCTTTCAGCGCGCGCTGGCGATTCGCATCCAGCATTTGGGGCAGGACAACGGGAAGTTGCCGGAGATTCTGGATGAGTATGTTGCCTTGCTGCGCGAGACGGAGCATCCCTACGAGGCCGACTTGATGGAAGAGCGATCCGCGGACCTGCGGATGCGCGAAACGGCGCGGAAAGTTCGGGAAGCGCAGCAAAAATAGTTTGGATTTTCGGTTCCCCCAATTCATATCGAGTGGTTCATATCGGAGCAGGGAGCAGCGCATGGCGGAAACAGTAATCGCACCCATGGTGGGCAAGATATTGGCGATCAGTTGCAAGGTGGGCGACAAGGTCGCTGAAGACGATACTCTGCTGACCATGGAAGCCATGAAGATGGAGATCCCCGTGGTCGCGCCTGTCTCTGGCGTGGTGAAGGAAATCACAGTCGCCGTCGGCGAGAGCGTGGATGCCGACGCCCCGCTCGTCATTATTGAATAATCCACAGTCTCCCATGGGCCTCAGTGGCATCGTCGATGGTGTACGGCAAATCCCTTTGATTCAAGGAGCAATCGTATGGAGCTGGAACTTTCTCTTGAATTATTGCGAGTGGTCGAGGAAGCTGCCATTGCAGCGGCGCGCACGATTGGAGTGGGTGACGCACACCACTCTGATCAGATGGCGGTAGAGGCCATGCGCAAGGCCATGGACACAGTTCCCATGCGCGGCACCATCGTGATTGGTGAGGGCGAGCGCGACGAAGCCCCCATGCTCTACATCGGAGAAAAAGTTGGCGCGAAGAACGAGAACGGCGCCGCTTATGCGGCCATCGATATCGCCGTCGACCCGCTGGAGGGAACCAACCTCTGTGCCACCGGTGCCCCTGGCTCCATCGCAGTGCTGGCGGCCAGCGAAGAGGGCGGACTGCTCAATGCCCCGGACTGCTACATGGAGAAGATCGTCGTGGGGCCATCCTCCAAAGGCGTTGTCGATATCGATGCACCGGTGAAGGATAATCTGAAGGCCATTGCCCGGCGGCTGGACCGCGAGATTGAAGACCTGGTGGTGATCGTGCTGGATCGCCCGCGCCACAAAAAATTGATGGATGACATTCGCGCAGCCGGCGCGCGCATCCGGCTGATCGGCGATGGCGACCTCTCGGCGGGTATCACGGCTGCGGTGGTGGGAACCGGCGTTCATGCGGTTATGGGCATTGGCGGCGCTCCCGAAGGAGTCATCACCGCCGCGGCGCTGCGCTGCCTGAACGGCGAGATTCAAGCGCGTCTGGTGCTGGACACTCCCGAACTGGTCGAGCGCGCGCAGGCGATGGGCATCCGTGATCCCAAGCGCATCTACTCCACTGCCGAGCTGGCCCCCGGCCGCAATATCATCTTCGCGGCGACGGGTGTAACCGAGGGTAACCTGCTCAAAGGTGTTCGTTCATTTGGCGACGGTGATCGCACCCACTCTCTGGTCATGACCATGGCCTCGGCCAAGGTGCGCTTCATCGACACGGTTCACTTGGAACGCCGCCGCGACGTTAAGGTACGCTTCCAATAAGATCCGTATCTATATGAAAAACAAAATTAAATTTGGGTATCTTGTTCCCACGCGCGATGCCGTGATGCGCGCGCCGGACGGTCGCGCCGACATCCGCCGCATGATTGATCTGGCGGTGAAATCGGAGCGCATGGGCTATGATTCGCTGTGGCTGGGCGACAGTCTGCTGGCGCGCCCTCGATTTGAAGCGCTCACCACGCTGGCGGCCATCTCCTCGCTAACCACAAAGATCGAGATGGGCACGGCGGTCTACATCACTCCGCTGCGGCATCCGGTTCCCTTGGCGCATACGGTGGGCAATCTTGATCTGCTCACTGGCGGACGATTCATCTTTGGTATCGGCCTCGGTCCGGAGAGCCCTCCCGTGATAGCTGAGTATGTCTCCTCCGGCGTGGACTTCCACAAGCGCGGGCAATTGCAGGACGAAGCGATCCAGATCATGAAGGGCTTGTGGACCGGACGGCCAACATCTTTCGACGGACGTAACTACAAGATTGAAAATGTAATGCTGCATCCACTGCCCGGACGTGCTGGCGGCCCGCCGATTCTGATGGCCGCCGCAGCAGAACCGGCGCTGAAGCGGCTGGCGCGGCTGGCCGATGGCTGGCTGCCGATCGTTCCAACTCCGCAAGAATACGCCAAGGACTGGGCGAAGATTTCGAGCTACTGCGCCGAGTTGGGCCGCGACCCGGCGAAGTTGCAAGTCATCCACTATCTGACCCTGAACGTGAATCCAGATGAATCTGAGTCGGCGCGCGAGATGGAAGAATTCTTGCTCGCCTACTACGGCCCGCTCCATCATCACATCAAGAAGACGCAAGCCATCTGCGCGGGCACGCCGGAGCGTGTGGCGGATTTCATTCGCGAATTCATTCAAGCGGGCGCGCCGCACTTTGTTGTCCGCTTGGCCACGGCTCATCAGGAGCAGCAGATGGAACGCTTCCTCTCCTCCGTCGTTCCGCTGCTTAGGTAAAACTTCAACTCAAAAGGAAGCCTGCCTTGCTGCGAACGCACATAGCTGCCCTCAACTCCCCTAATCAATGGGCACCGCGTAAGCTGCGCTTCTGGACGCTGGTGGCGACTACGTTTTTTCTGGTTTCAGGCGGAACCTATGGCACCGAGGAAATTGTGCAGTCGCCCGGTTATGCCCTGGGGCTCGTGATCCTCCTCATCACACCTTTGATCTGGAGCCTGCCTACAGCGCTGATGGTGGGTGAACTGTCCAGTGCGCTGCCGCATGAGGGTGGATTCTATGCCTGGGTGCGGCGCGCGCTGGGGCCGTTCTGGGGATTTCAGGAAGCTTGGTTGTCGCTCGCCGCCAGCATCTTTGACATGGCGATTTATCCCACGCTGTTCGTCGAATATCTCTCCCGCCTCGTTCCGTGGTTTGGTGAAGGATACCACGGCATCTTCGCCGGTTTGGCCGTCATCGCCGTCTGCACGATTTGGAATTTGGCAGGCATCCACGTTGTGGGTTGGACATCGCACTGGCTCTTCATCCTGCTTTCGGGGCCGTTCATCTTGATCGTCATTCTCGCGCCGCTGCATTGGGGAGAGTTGGCCGGAGTAACCAGTGCTTCCAACCCATCCGAGATCAGCCTGCTGGCGGGCATCCTAATCTGCCTGTGGAACTACATGGGCTGGGACAACGCCTCCACCATTGCGCGCGAGGTGGAGCAACCTCAGCGTGTCTATCCAAAAGCCATGCTGGCCACGGTGGCTCTGGTAACTGTAAGTTACGTCCTGCCGGTGCTCGCACTGTGGACCACGGGTCTACCAGCCGCCAACATGGAGACCGGCGCGTGGGCCGAAGTGGCGGGGTTGCTGGGAGGCGACTGGTTGCGCGGGTTTCTGGTTATCGGCGGAATGCTCAGCGCCTTCGGCATGTTTAATTCACTGGTGATGAGCTACTCGCGGCTCCCCTATGCGATGGCGCTCGATGGCATGGCGCCACGCGTGTTCGCGCGCGTGAATGCCAAAACCCGTATTCCGTGGGTCTCTGTTGTGGTGTTGGCCATCGCGTGGTCGCTGTGCCTGGGCCTGGGATTTGAGCGGCTGATCACACTGGACATTCTTCTCTACGGCGCCAGCCTGGTCCTCGAGTTCGTGGCGCTGGCCGTTCTGCGTGTGCGGGAGCCGAACTTGACGCGTCCATTTCGCGTCCCCGGCGGACTGGTGGGCGCCGTCGCCATCGGAATTCTTCCGACTGCGCTGTTGACGTTCTCCGTGATTCAAAGCGAGCGCGAAGAAGTGCTGGGCATGAATGGGCTGCTCTTTGGTGTTCTGATCATGCTGAGTGGAGTACTGGTCTATAGCATCGCGCGATTCTGCCGGCGTCGTAGCGAACCCGCTCCCGAGCTTGGTGTGGACTAGCGTCACGCAGGAGCGTAAAGTTTACTGCTTGAGAATATGAATCATCGCAAGTACGATTTCTTGAGCCCTTCACGAGAGGGCAATGGACCGTAACAGATGCGGGAGAGGCGAGCAAAATGAACCACGATCAATTCGAGGCAGGCGCGCGCAGGAAGTTTTTGCGCTGCTGCGGAATGGCTGTTACCGGCACGGCGATCGCCACGCTGGCGGGGAAATCCTTGCAGGCCTTGGTACAGCAGCCCTCCGTTGCTGCCGCTCCAGTCTCAGCCGGGCCCGCTGCGGCGGAGTTGATCGAGGACCTGGTCGCCGCCAACCGGATTCTAGCCAGCGAAGGCGTGCTCGATGGTTTTGGGCACGTCAGCGTGCGGCATGACAAGAATCCGCTGCGCTACCTCATTTCACGCTCACTGGCCCCTGCGCTGGTAACGTCCGCTGACATTCTGGAATACGATCTGGATAGCCGCGCCGTGGACGCGCGCGGACAGGCCGAGTACTCCGAAGTTTTCATACACGGCGAGATTTACAAGGCGCGTCCGGATATTAAGGCCATCGTCCACAATCATTCCCCCGCCGTGATTCCCTTCAGCGTAACCGGCATTCCCATCCGCCCCATCTACCACATGAGCGCATTCATCGGCGGAGGCGTGCCGGTCTTCGACATCCGCAAGGAGATGAAGGAGGACACCGACATGCTGATCCGCACGCAGGCCCGAGGCAGCGCTCTGGCGCGCGTGCTGGGCAAGCATCCCGCCACGCTGCTGCGCGGACACGGCTGCGTGGTGGTGGCCGACAACGTCAAGCTGGCCACCTTCAACAGCTACTACCTGCAAACCAACGCCGCGCTGCAACTGGAAGCCATGGGCATCAGCTCCGAAGTAACGTATCTAACTGACGCCGAGTCCGCGCGCGTGATGACCGACCTGTGGGGCAAGGGCCGCTACACCCGCGCCTGGGACATGTGGAAGCAAAAGGCCATGGCGAAGTAGCAGTCTCCCTAATAGCCAAAACCCCGAGCGGCTTGAAAAGTAGGCGGCATGCAACTGGAAACGAATCACTTAATCCTGCGCGATTGTGTCGAGGACGATTGGCTCCGGGTGCGGGAGTACCGCTCTGAGGTGAGCTATCTTCGCTACCACACTGAGGAAACGTCGAGCGAGGAACGCGCCCGCGAGTTTGTCCGGATGGTGACGGACTGGGCCGCCGAGCAGCCCCGCCAGAAGTTTCAACTGGCCACTACGCGCGCATCCGATGGCGTGCTCATAGGGAGTTGCGGCGTGCGCATCGCCTCGCCAGAGGACCGCGAGGCGGAATTCGGATGCGAGCTTGATCCGCGCGAATGGGGAAATGGTTTGGGGGCGGAGGCCAGCCGCGCCATAATCGATTACGGCTTTCGAATGCTAGGGATGCACCGCATCTGGGCGCACACCATCGGCGACAATCTGGCCGCAGTGAAACTCGCTGAGCGCATGGGCATGCGTCAGGAAGGCCGTCTCCGAGAGAGCCGATTTTTCAAGGGTCGCTGGTGGGATCGTGTGATCTATTCCGTTCTGGAGCAGGACTGGCATCCGTAAACAGCCTGTGGGCTCATTGACATTGCGCCGCGAGTCGCGCCAGTATAAATCATGCTTGTTAGTATCCAACTCCGGCCTTGTACTTGTTGTTACGCTATAATGGTGTGCTTGCCGGGTGGGGTATTTTGTAAGAGTAGTTAAGCGGAAATCCTACATTTCATCCGGCCCACCAGGAGAATTGATCATCCGAGGTGGGCTTAGTTTTTGCCCTTTTTGATGGTGACACTATGAGCGAAATGAATATACAAACATCCGCCACGCTGACCGAGCGCTGGGCGCACCTGCCGGCGGCGACGCGCGAAGAGATTGACGTCTTCGAGGCGGAGCTGCGGCGGTTCCAGGCTGGGCAGATGCCGGAGAAGGTGTTCACTGAGTTTCGTCTGCGCAACGGCGTCTATGGGCAGCGCCAGAACGGCGTGCAGATGCTGCGCATTAAGATCCCCATGGGCATGATGACCACACGGCAGTTGGAGGTGCTGGCCGACCTCTCGGAAGAGTACGCCGACGGCATCAGCCACATCACCACGCGCCAGGACATTCAGTATCATTACATGGACATCAACGACGCGCCCAACGCGTTTCGCCGCCTCGCTGAAGTGGGCATCACCACCAAGGAGGCCTGCGGCAACGTGGTGCGCAACGTGACGGCGTGCCCGCAGTCGGGCGTCTGCTCGGATGAGACGTTTGATGTAACCGCCTACGCGCAGGGCATGGCCTACTTCATGCTGCGCCACCCCGACGCGCAGAGCTTTGGGCGCAAGTTCAAGATCGCCTTCTCCGGCTGCGACGACCACGCCTGCGGCCTGGCCATGATGCACGATCTCGGCGCCATCGCCGCCGTGCGCGAAGTGAACGGCAAGAAGGAAAAAGGCTTCAAGGTGTACCTTGGTGGCGGACTCGGCGCCATCCCGCATCAGGCCAAGCTGTACTCCGACTTTGTTCCCGCCGATGAGCTGCTGCCGCTGATGCAGGCCGTGTCGCGCGTCTTTGCGCGGCTGGGCGAGAAGAAGAATCGCGCCAAGGCGCGCATGAAGTTTCTGATCGCCAAACTCGGCATGGACGAGTTCGCTAAGCTGGTGCGCGAGGAGCGCGAGAAGTTGCCGCTTGATCCGCGCTGGAAAGAGTATCAGGCAGAGGCTGAGAAGTTTAATGAGAAACCGTTGCGCCCAGCAGCGCAGTTGGATCTGACCGCTGCCGACGCTGAATTTTCAAAGTGGCACGCGACCAACGTACAGCCGCAGGCCCAGGCGGGTTATTCAATGGTAACGGTGTCGCTGCCGCTGGGCGACATCTCGGCGTGGCAATTGCGCTCGCTCGCCGGCGTCTGCCGCCGGTATGTAGGCGACGCGGTGCGCGCCACGGTGGATCAGAATCTGCTGATCCGCTGGGTGCCGAGCGGTGACTTGATGGCGTTCTACAACGAGTTGAAGAAGCTTGATCTAGCCGATGCCGGCGGCAACTCGCTCGGTCACGTTACGGCTTGCCCCGGCACGGATTCGTGCAAGCTGGGCATCGCCTCCTCGCGCGGCCTCGCCGCAACGCTGCACGAGAAATTCCACAACGGTATGAGTGACTACGCCACAAGGTCCGATCTGAAGATCAAGATCAGCGGCTGCTTCAACGCCTGCGGCCAGCATCACATCGCCGACATTGGATTTTTCGGCTCCAGCCGCCGCGTCGGCTCGCACGTCGCGCCTATCTTCCAGATCGTGCTCGGCGGCTCGACCAAAGGCAACGCACAGTCGTTCGGATTGTCGGTGGGCAAGGCCTCGGCGAAGGATGTTCCTGAAGTGGTGAAGACGCTGACGGACCTCTACACCGCCGAGCGCACAGGCAGCGAGACGTTCGCGGAGTATATGCAGCGCGTGGGCAAGGCGCACATCAAGAAGTCCGTGGATCACTTTGACAAGCTGCCCGACTACTCGGAGAAGCCGGAGTATTATCAGGACAACCGCCAGCCCTGGGACTACTTCATGACCACGGGCGTCGGCGAGTGCGCCGGCGAAGTGGTGACGCAATCCGAGTTCATGCTGGAGGACGCCGACCGCCACCTTTTCGACGCCGGCCTGCAACTGGAAGCCGGGAAGCGCGAAGCAGCCGCCACGACCGCCTTCACCGCGATGAAGTGCGCCGCCGACGGACTGCTTGCCACGCGCGGTCTGCTGCTCTCCGATCAGTACAACACCGTCGGCGAGTTCAAGAAACTGTTTGCCGACGCCGGCGAGTTTCTGCCCATGTGCGCTGATTATTTTTTCCGCGCTGCCGAAGAAGGCGCGAAAAATCTGAACGAAGAGCAGGCGCACCAGCGCGTGGAAGAAGCCACGCTGTTCGTGGAAGAAGCGCACGGACGCTACGCCCGCATGGGCGGCGCGCTCGCGTAGCTTTATCAGGGCCGCAACCGAAAGGGAGCGGTGGCGGGATTTCGGCTACCTACATTGGCCAGCTTCAGCACTACTCATTCACCGAGCCGGAGATCGCATTGACCATCGACCTGCAACGCATCAGCATAAAAATTATCAGCGAGGCCAAGGCGGATGTTTCGCTGAGTCCGTTTCTGGACATCTTCGGTCGCTGGCGCGCCGACAAGGCGCACGCCGCCGAGTGGGTTGATCTGGCCGACTACGCGCACGTGCCGCGCGGCCCCGGAATCGTGCTGGTGGGCCTGAAGGCCAATTTTGCATTCGACCTCGCCGACCCCGCTCCCGGCACGCTTTACGTCACGCGCAAAGGTCTCACCGGCACGCACGAGCAGCGCATCAAGGCCGCGCTGCGCGGGGCGTTCCACTTGTCGAAGCGACTCGCGGCGGAGAAAAATTATCCCGCCGCCCGCCTGCGCACCGATGCGTTGGAGCTGCACTTCCCCGACCGGCTGTTCACAGCCAATACCAAGGCCATAGATGCCGAGTTGCGCCCAGCCATTGACGCGGTACTGAAGGCGACGTTCGGCGCATGTCAACTGACGGCCGTAAGCGATGCGGGCGCAAGCTACGGCTACAACATCAAAGCGGCCAAGGCCGAGCCGCTCGACGCGCTGCTCGCGCGCCTCGGCTGAAGTATTTCCTGAGAATTCAGACTCGCGTATAGTTGCTGCATCTTCCTAAATCAACAAGGAGGCAGGACTATGTTATTCGCCAAATTGATTCCACTAATTATGTTTTGCGCCACGCTATCACCCATCGCCCGAGGGCAAACACTACCGGACTTTGCCAAGGCCCGTGATGAAGCCGTCCAGCGCCTGCAGGAACTCATTCGCATTGACACCAGCAACCCGCCGGGCAACGAGACCAAAGTCGCCGAGTATTTGAAGGCCATCCTCGACAAGGAAGGCATCCCGTCGGAGATCGTCGCGCTCGAACCGGCGCGCGGCAGTCTGATCGCTCGGCTCAAGGGCAATGGAAAGAAGAAGCCGCTCCTTCTGATGGCGCATACCGACGTGGTGGGCGTCGAGCGAGATAAGTGGCGTGTCGATCCCTTTGCGGGCGTGATTCAGGACGGCTATGTCTACGGCCGCGGTGCGACAGATGATAAGGATGATGTGGCTGCTATGCTGCAAGCCGTGCTGTTATTGCATCGCCAAAAAATCCCGCTTGATCGGGACATTATTTTCCTGGGCGCGGCGGGTGAAGAGGGTGGGGCGCCGGTAGGTGTGTTGTATCTGGTCGGGAAACATTTTCCGAAAATCGAAGCGGAGTTCGCGATCAATGAAGGCGGCACAACCGACGTGCGCAACGGGAACGTCCGGTACGTCGCAATTCAAACCGCCGAGAAGCTCCCGCGAGGAATTCGTGTTGTGGCGCGAGGCTTCCCGGGGCATGGATCAAGGCCACGCATGGATAATCCAGTCTACCGGTTGGCGGCGGCGATCACACGCATCGCAGAATATCAGCCGCCCATGAGACTTAATGAAACCACGCGAGTATTCTTCCAGCGGATGGCCGGCATCAGTTCGCCGGAGGAAGCGCGCCAATTCAGGCTCCTGGAAGACCCCGTGGAGGGTCCGAAAGTTCAGGAGACATTCCGGCGCAGCACCAATCTCTCTCACTTGACCTATAATTCCATGTTGCGAGACAGCATCTCCCCGAACATCATCAAGGGAGGATTTCGCTTTAATGTCATTCCGGGCGAGGCCGAAGCCAGGCTCGACGTGCGGTTGCTGCCGGGACAGACTCGGGAAGACCTGATGGCGCAACTCAAGCGTGTGATCGACGATCCCTCGGTGGAGTTGATCCCCGAAGACGATGCTTCCCCCATGGCCCCAAGTTCTCCGTCGCGATTGGACGAAGAACTTTTTCAGGCTTTAGAGCGGGCGCAGAAAATCGTGTTCCCCTCGGCGGTTACGACCCCGACGATGAGCACCTCCGCAACGGACTCCTCGCATCTCCGCTCCAGAGGTATACCCGTCTTCGGGATTAGCCCGCCGGCGACCGACGAAAGTCGGGAAGGGGTTCACGGCAATAACGAGCGAGTGTCAGTTGAGGGTATGGGCCAGTATGTCGAGTTTATCTATCGGGCGGTTGTGGATGTGGCTGCGGCCAAATAATGCTGACTGAGGGAGAGTAAACACTTCTATGAAACGGATGATTTGCCTGGGTTTCTTGAATTTGCTGCTGACGACGACGCTTAACGCACAAACCGCGCCCGATTTCGCCAAGGCGAAGGACGAGGCGGTCAAGCGGTTGCAGGAGATGATTCGCATCGACACCAGCAATCCCCCGGGCAATGAGACGAAGCTCGCGCAATATCTGAAAGCGTTGCTCGACAAGGAGGGCATCGCCTCGGAGATTCTGGAGAAGGAGCCGGGACGGGGCAATTTGCTGGCGCGGATCAATGGCAATGGGAGCAAGAAGCCGCTGCTGCTGATGGGGCACGCCGATGTGGTGGGCGTCGAGCGCGAGAAGTGGACCGTGCCGCCGTTCGATGGAATCATCAAGGACGGCTACGTCTATGGGCGCGGCGCGTATGACGACAAGGGCGGCATCACCAGCATGTTGCAGGTGTTCCTGATGCTGCATCGCCAGAAGATTCCGCTCGACCGCGACATTATTTTTTTGGCCGAGGCGGGCGAAGAGGCCGGCGGCGGCGTGGGCATAGAGTTTCTGATCGAAAGTCACTGGCCGAAGATCGAAGCGGAGTTCGCGCTGAACGAGGGCGCGGAGATTCTGATGAAGGACGGCAAGGTCCGTTATGTGGGCGTGGCCACCAGCGAGAAGTTGGTGCGGCGCATCAA
The DNA here is from genome assembly GCA_009691245.1 of Acidobacteriota bacterium. NCBI lineage: Bacteria > Pseudomonadati > Acidobacteriota > Acidobacteriota bacterium. The sequence goes on from SHUM01000021.1 coordinate 47,665, forward strand.
GCTGACCGCGCGCGGGATATCCGGCCACGGCTCGATGCCGCGCGTCGACAATCCTATCGTTCATCTGGCCGCGGCAGTGCAGAAGATCGGAACCTACCAGCCGCCGCTTCGATTCAACGACATTACCAAGACATTCTTCGAGCGGCTGGCAAGAGTAAGTCCGCCGGAAGAAGCTTATATTTACTCACATTTGGATGATCCAGTGGTGGGTTCGATGGCTCAGGAGAAACTTCGCCACACCAATACTTTGTATAACTCGATGCTGCGAACCTCCATCGCGCCGACGATGATCAAAGGCGGGTTCCGCGAGAACGTGATTCCCGCTGACGCGGAAGTGATTGTGGATGTGCGCGCGCTGCCGGACGAAAATATGCCGGCGTTCATTGAGAATCTGCGCCGCATGATTGACGATCCGGCTGTCGAGATCACTCCAATTGGCGATCACACCACAGTTACTCCGCCCTCGCGCATCGACACGGACCTGTTCCGCGCGCTGGAGAAGGCGCAAGCCACCGTATTTCCTGGCGCGGTTACCCTGCCGATGATGCTGACCGGCGGCACCGACTCCGCGCCGCTAAGATTGAAGGGCGTGCAGGCCTACGGCATAGACCCCGTTGTTTCAGAGGAAGAGATCGCGCGAATGCACGGCAACGACGAGCGCGTTCCGATAGAGGGCATCGGAAAGTTTGTGGAGATACTCTATCGCGCGGTGGTAGAAGTAGCGGGAAAGCAATGATGATTGATAAATGGGGGAGTGCTGAGAGAAGGCGAGCACTTTTTTTTCTCATGACTCAATACATCTTCCACTTGCGCGGTAGGTGCCGCCGCCGTTACAGTGCGTGTATGTAGTGGAATCGTGGGAGACTTTTCGCTTGTGGGACTCCTATAATCGGGAGAGGCCGCTGGTTATGCCGTGGTTAAGGCAATCAAAGACAGTTCCTGCCGGAGAGTTCCTCATGACAGTTATGCCCGAGCGTGAGGGAAAAGCTGTTGGACAGCATGGGATGCTTGGCGGCATCCTACTGAGCGTGCTATTGCCCTGTCTACAGGCCAGAGCATCTGTGGTGTTTTCCGCGGCTGACCCCAAAGCCGATACGGTGACTGCTACCTGCTCGATCGAGCCTGCCGCGCTGGAGAAGGGCAGCATGGAATTGCTCCGTGTGAAGATGAGCGCCACGGATTCGCGAAAGCACTTGCTGGCGTTTGTGTGGTCGTCGGACGGTGGAGTGATTCAGGGCAGCGGCGCGGAGATCGCCGTGGACGCGAGTGGTCTGGCCCCGGGCCGCTACATGCTGACGGGGACAGTGCAGGATGCCTACCGCAATCGCGCCGAGTGCGTCGTTGCATTCCGCATGACGGCACCGCCGGAGACGCTTGCCGCAAAATGCAGCAGCGCACAGGAGCAAGTCGAGGCTGGCAAACCGGCGCGATTTCACGTGGAAACATCGGGCACGATAGGCGGGCCACCGCGCGTCCAGTGGTTCACCAACGGCGGTACAATTCTAGGAGGACAACAGGCCGAATTGGATACTACGGGACTGCTTCCCGCCGAATACTCCATTACCGCGCGCGTGGAGGATGGTGCGGGTCGCGCAACGGATTGTACAGTCCATGTGCTCGTGTTAGCGGCACCGCCACCGCTGCTTGAGCCGGAACTGCTGAATTTGGGACAGATTGTCTTTCCGCGGAATGTGGGGTTTCTGGCGGCGCCCGATGGCGTCAAGTTGGAGGCTGTTGCCCTCAAGATACGGTCGGACGGGAAGGGCGTTGTGTCGGTGGAGGCCTACGCCGCACCGGATGAGCGCGATGCCAAGCGGCTTGCCGAGTCTCGCGCTGCGGCGGTGAAACAGTTTCTGTTGGGCAATGGTGTGTCAGAAGAGCGCATCCGCGTGCGCGTGGGGCTAGGCGGGAGATTGGGCGGCGTGCGCAATCGCACGCTTGATTTGGTTTGGGTGCCGGAGGGATTTGATTACTAGTTTGCAAGCCAATGCCTGAGGGCGCTTGGTGTGGCTTGGTAGTGGAGTAGATCACGTCGTAATGGGAAATACAGAAAGATTGAAGCAGTGTCCGCAGTGCAAAAAATTGCGCGGTGTCCGTTCGCGTCGACGAACGGCATTGGATTATCTGTCATCCTGGATTGGATTGTATCCATTCTACTGCGAGGGCTGCCATTCCACATTTCGCGCCCGGTATATGCAGGGCCGCCGATACCCCAGGCAGAGGTGGCGGAGTTGGGTGGTTTGCCCGCGATGCGGAGGCGATAGCCAAATAAACCGGATTGAAAGCAGTTCGGTGACTCCAAGCCGGAGCAACTACTTATGGCGGCAACTGGGGATTCCCGGATATCGCTGCAATGAATGCCGCCGGCGCTTCTTTGATCTTCGCTCATTCAGGCGGCCTGCCAAGGATTCGCCGCAATGAGGGCATCGCCAGATGAATTGCGAGGCGCGATTCGGAGCCTCTGGAAATCGTCTAGGATGCGCCACTTGAGTCGAGCGATAATGGACACTGTTGGTGCTCCACGGTTGGTGCTGCATTGATAGGTGGAATTGGCGGAGGTCAACGTGCTGGAGAATGAGCAGAGCCGGGATTCATCGCCAGGAACAGGTGCTTGCTAGATGGGAAACTCGCCAATTTCAAATGAAGGAACGCGATTGTCGTCATCGATCTCCTCGGCTTTCGCACCACTTTCCCGCTGGTCGTTGTTGGTTCGCGAGATGAGGAAGCAGGAATTCTCCCTGGATCTTTCCACCGCGCTTGAGCAGATATTGCACTTGATCCAAAACGTTTCAGATGGATATGCGGCGGGAGTCTTTCTGTTGGATGAGAACTCGCGCGTGGTGCATGGCGCCGTGACAGAAATGTTTGACCGTAGCTTGTACGCGGGCCGAGGCGGACTGGCGGAGACCATGCGCTCCGCGGCTCCCTACTTGCTGTCGGACCTGCCGGCGAAGACCCGAGTGGTCGTCGCAGGTGAGCCGCCGCTGCCGCAGCCACGGAGCCAAATTGTCATCCCCATTCATCTGACTGCCCAAGGACGCGGAGCCTTGGTGCTGCGCGCCACCGAACCAAAGGCTTTCTCCTCCGCCGATGGAGACGCGCTGGCTCGCTTCGCGCTGGCCGTTTCTCCACGGATTGAGAACGCGGTGCTCCGCCGCAAGATGTTGCAAGTGGGCGATGCCGAGGTCGAGCGTGATTTGGTGATGGCGCAGGAGATCATGGCGCGGCTGATTCCACGCACGCCGCCGTCAATCCCGCGCTTTGACATAGCCAGCGCCTATGTGCCCGCGAAAGTGGTGGGCGGGGACCTGGTGGACTATGTGTCCATGCGCGATGACCATGACCACTACGGATTTCTGGTGGCCGATGTCTCCGGCAACGGCATCCCTTCGGCGTTGCTGATGACCGGCTTCCGCGCGCTGTTTCGCGGGCTGATCAAGAACGACTTCACCATTCGCTCGGTGTTTCGCAAGCTGAATAATCAGCTCTACGACAGCACCGCGCCGCAGGAGTTCGTATCGGCCTTTTACGCGGGGCTGGATGTCAGCACGCACCGGCTTATCTACGTCAACGGCGGACACGTCGCGCCGCTGCTCTATCGTCCGCGCCACCCGGTGCGCATGCTCGATGTGGGCGGGCCGGTGCTGGGCATTCTGCCCACGGCTTCCTACCACGAAGATTCCGTGGTGCTGCATCCGCAGGATATTCTGGTGTGCTTCAGCGACGGGTTGAGCGAAGTCGAGAATGCCGCCGGCGATATGTTTGACTCATACCGCATCCTGCGCGTGGTGGAGGGCCATCGCGGCGACTCCGCTGATTCCATCTGCGGAGCATTGCAGGAGGAAGCGAGCAAGTTCGCGGGCCACCAATTGCGCGATGATCTGTCCATACTGGTGCTAAAATTCCCGTAGGTCAAAATTGTTCGATTCGCTCGCTGAGGGCTTGGCCAGTGATCATGAAACTCCCCATCTCCATGAAGCGCCTGCTGCTGTTCGCAGGCGTGCTGCTGCCGCTGGCGGCGCCGGCGCAGACCATCGAATGGAGCCATCAATTCGGCGCCTTCGAGAGCGATGAGGCTCTTGCGGTCGCAACCGACTCGATCGGCATCTACGCGGCCGGATTCACCGGCGGCATCCTGCCTGATCTTGACAAGGTGGGCCGCAACGACGCCTTCATCCGCAAATTCTCCGCCGCGGGCAATGTACTCTGGACGCGCCAGTTCGGCACCGAATACGACGATGAGGCCAGGGCCATCCTCGCCGT
>SHUM01000022.1 GCA_009691245.1 Acidobacteriota bacterium
GGCACGATCGGCAATTTCAGCGACCGTCGAGCGTGCCCACTCCCTCGCGGTCGGGGCTCTGATGGGGCATCTGCAAATACTAGGCGCGCTGGAGCAGCGAGAACTCGATGTCGATGTTCTCGCGTTGTCCGATGGCGTCGAGTTCCTGGCGAAGATTGTGCAGGTTGACACGGGCGGGCACGGAGAGCCGCGCCTCCATGCGGAAGATGGGGGTGCCGCTCATGGCGGCCTCTTCCGTTTTGGTTTCCAGCGATTCGATGTTGACGCCCAGCCGGCTCAGCACGGAACTCAGTTGATGAACCACGCCGGGATGATCCATACACGACGCCAGCAATCGACAGGGAAGCGCGGACTCCGACGCCGAGCGCGACGCCGGGTGTTTGCTGGTGAAGGCCAGCCCGGCCTGCGCCGTCAGCGACGGGAACGAAGCGGCTACGCGTTGCAACGCGTCTTCCTTGCCGGTTACCAGCAGGATGATGGTGAACTCACCGCAGAAGACGGCCATCTTGCTGTCCTCAATGTTGCAACCTTCCTTCAACAGGAACTGGCTGATCTGCTCGACCAGTCCGACACGGTCCGGACCGACCGCGGTTACAACCAGATGTTCACGTTCGTAGGAATTGGGAGTCATTAAATTTCCCCTTAGCAAATTTCCTGATGACGTATCCGAGCCGCGCCAGTTATGGCACGTCCCCGATGCACGAAAACCTGAATGCTCCTGGGCGCGGGACTTGGTCGCGCATCCGATCATCGTGGACGCGCCATAACTGGCGCGGCTCGGATACACAAACCACAAAACGCTTTAGTACTTCGGCACCGACGGATCAACCTGATCGCTCCAGGCCAGGATGCCGCCCTTCAGATTCTTGATGCGTTGGAAGCCCACGGTCTTCAGGAAGTCCACGGCCTTGCCGCTGCGCATGCCGCTCTTGCAATGCACGACCAGATCATCGGCGGGGTTCAACTCATTCACGCGCGCCTGCAACTGCCCGAGCGGAATCAATCGTGAACCGGGAATCGTGCAGATATCCACCTCGTGCTGTTCGCGGACATCGAGCAACACAAACGATTCCTTGCGATCCATTCTACTTTTCAATTCCACGGGCGTAAGTTCCCACTCGCTCGCCTCCGGGGCCGGAGGCGGCTCGGGATGGATGCCGCAGAACTGATCGTAGTCAATCAACGCATGAATGGTTGGGTTGGTCCCGCAGATCGGGCAATCGGGCGCCTTGCGCAACTTCAACTCGCGGAACTTCATCTCCAACGCATCAACCAGCAGCAGACGGCCCACCAGCGAATTACCCTTGCCGATAATGAGCTTCACCACCTCCGTCGCCTGAATCACTCCAAGCAATCCAGGGAGAATGCCCAGCACTCCGCCCTCAGCGCAACTCGGAACCAGCCCCGGCGGCGGCGGCTCGGGATAGAGGCAGCGATAGCACGGGCCGTCCTTGGTGGCGAATACGGAGGCCTGGCCATCGAAGCGGAAGATGCTCGCGTAAACGTTGGGCTTGCCGGAGAGCACGCAGGCGTCATTGGTTAGATAGCGCGTGGGGAAGTTATCGGTGCCATCGGCGATGATGTCGTAGTCCTTAAAAATATTCAGCGCATTCGCGGAGGACAGCGCGACCTCATGCGTCTGCAATTCGATATGCGGATTCATGCCATGCAGGCGATCCTTGGCGCTGGCCAGTTTGGTGCGGCCCACGTCGGCGGTGCTATGCAGAATCTGGCGCTGCAGGTTGCTGAAATCGACCACATCAAAATCGACCAGACCCAACGTGCCCACTCCCGCGGCGGCCAGATACAATCCAAGGGGCGAGCCGAGGCCCCCTGCGCCGATGCACAGGACCTTGGCGCTTTTGAGCTTCAACTGCCCTTCCATGCCCACCTCGGGCATGATCAGATGGCGGCTATAGCGTAAGACTTCGTCCTTTGAAAGTGACATGTTCAATTTCCTTCAATTCTTTAGGGGGTTCAAAAAGGCGCGGCTCTTCAGATAACTAGCGACAGGCGGGCACAGGGGACGCGCCGCCGGCGATGGAAGGAATAATGCTCAATACGTCGTTGTCTTTCACCGGCGTCTGCTCCTTGCTGAGGTAGCGGATGTCTTCGTCATTCTTATAGATGTTCACGAAGCTGCGAAGTTTCCCCTCTTCAGTAAATAATTGCTTGCGCAGATCGCCATACTGCGCGGCAAGATTCTTAAAGGCTTCCTCGACGGTCGCGCCCTCAACGATCACAGTGTCGTTTTTCGCCGTATACTGCCGCAACGGCGTCGGGATGATGATCTTCACACCCATTCCAGAACTCCTCCGAAACTTCAGGCCGCGACTGCCAACCCGCAACTATCATTAAACAACTATGCCGGATCGTCCACAATGTTCAATTCAACAGGCAGAAACTGCGACATATCTTCGTTCAGTTGCCAGGCGGTCAGCTCGCGCGGCTCACCATTCGCAACAGCTAGAATAGCATAGATGAGGAAGGGATGGGCGTGGCGGCGGTCGAACTCAGAGGGGCGTGCGGGGTGATCGGGGTGGGAATGGAAATAGCAGATAATGTCGAGCCCGCGGCTGCGGGCTTCGCGGTCAACGCGGATGAAATCCTGTGGGTCCACCAGCGTGCGATTGCGCGCGGAATCCTGCGGGCTGGTTTCGTAAGGATTGTCCTCGTAGCTTTCCCACACGTTGGGCATGGGCGCAAAGTCCGCCACCAGCATACATCCGTCGGACTCCTTGCCAATCAGCAGGCCCTGCCCTTCGCGCGGATAGGCAGCGATGGCGTGCTGGGCGATTTTTTCATATTGACTGCGCGGGATGCTTAACGACATAGAAAGTTGGTAGCCCACCGATCATTCATTTGGTTCGTCCCAGAATCGCTCACTGAGATATTTATCAGCGGCGTCGGGAAAGATGGTAACAATTTTCGTTTGTTGTCGAACGGCAAGCGGTTCCTTTTCCAGCCGTGCGGCAATCTGAAAGCAGGCATCCAGCACCGCGCCGCATGAGATGCCCGCCAGCAGGCCTTCCTCGCGCGCCAACATCTTAACCCAGTGATACGCCCTCTCGGTGTCGATGGCCATGTCCTCATCGGCCACTGTCGCGTCGTATATTCCCGGCACCATCGCTGTTTCGAGGTGCTTCATGCCTTCCAGACCGTGAATAGCCGAATCGGGCTGCACCGAGATGAGCTGGATCGCCGGATTGAACTCACGCAGGCGGCGGCTGGTGCCGATAAACGTTCCAGTCGTTCCGAGTCCCGCGACAAAATGAGTGATCTTGCCGTCGGTCTGGCGGATAATTTCCGGTCCCGTTGTCTCGTAATGCGCGCGCCAGTTGGCGGGATTGTTGTACTGATCCGGGTAGAAATATTTTTCTGGATCGGCGGCGTACATCTGCTTGGCCATCTGCTGCGAGCCGTCGGTGGATAGATCGGGATCGGTCAGCACCATCTCCACGCCGTAGGCTTTTAAGATTTTTTTGCGCTCGGGACTGGCGTTGGCCGGCAGGCAGAGGCAGACCTTGTAGCCACGATTCGCGCCGATCATGGCGTAGGCGATGCCGGTATTTCCGCTGGTGGCGTCCAGGATCACTTTCCCCGGCTGCAGCGCTCCGCTCAGCTCGCCATCGCGGATCATGCTCCACGCGGCGCGATCCTTAACCGACCCACCGGGGTTGAACCACTCGGCCTTGACGGATATCTCGATGGGAGCGAAGCGTTGAGCGATGCGCTCCAGTTTGATCAGGGGCGTATTGCCAATCAGGCGTAGCAGGGAGGTTTGCTCGCCTGGTCGCACTACTTTAATATGTCCATCTATCTTGCTGGTCATGAACAGGTTATCTACTTTCAGATCGACACCCACCAGCCCTAAATTAAGGTCGATACGGGGTCGGGTCCGCGATACACCAACAGGAGCAATTCTGCTCTTGCTTTGAAAAGAGATGATTGTAGCGTCCGGCTGGAAGCACTGTCAACGCTACCAGCCTGACTCCCGCGATTCTGCTCTGTCCCTACTCGATTACGGTGCGATGGAACGGTGATCCATTTTAGGACTTTGAAAATCATCTATACTGAAACTAGCGCGGGAGGAACGTTTGAAGGCAACTTTGAAGCGGTGGGCAAAGATTATCGCTGGCATGGCAATGCTCCTGGCGGGCATCGCCGGGTGGCTGCTGCCGATTATTCCCGGCTGGGCATTCTTCATCCCTGGCCTGATCTTGCTCAGCACCGAATTTCATTGGGCCCGCCGTCTACTGACATGGTTGAAAAGCAAGTTCCCCAAGCAGTCGTCCCAGCCGTAATTCCTCGCTGAAAAACTATTTTCGTTGTCATTCCGAGCGCGGCGAGGAATCTGCTTTTGTCCCGAGCGGCGGAAGTCAAAGCAGATTCCTCGCTGCGCTCGGAATGACAACGGAAGGACGATTCAGCAGGCCTGCTTATCAGAGGATTGCTAGCTGCCGCGCTCCGAACTCCACAACTTTAGATACGGCTGCAAATCCTGCATGAGCTGTGCGAAGTCCGGCAGACGGAGCGACTGCGGTCCGTCGCTGAAAGCCTTCTCGGGATTGGGGTGGACCTCCACCATCAATCCGTCGGCGCCCGCCGCGATCGACGCCTTGCACATGGACGGAATCAATGACCGCTTGCCGGTGGCATGGCTGGGATCGACGATGACGGGCAGGTGCGTCAACTCCTGCAACACGGGCACGGCGGAGATGTCCAGCGTGTTGCGCGTGTAAGTCTCGAAGGTGCGGATGCCGCGCTCGCACAGAAACACGTTGGGGTTGCCGCTGGTTACGATGTACTCGGCGGAGAGCAGAAATTCCTTGATCGTCGAGCTGAGGCCGCGCTTCAGCATCACCGGGCGGTTGATCTTGCCGACGCGCTTCAGCAGGTTGAAGTTCTGCATGTTGCGCGCGCCGATCTGCAAAATGTCGGAGTACTCGGCGACCAGGCTCACGTCCTCGGTGGACATCACTTCGGTGCAGACGGCCATGCCGGTCTTCTCGCGCGCGTTGGCCAGCAACTTCAACCCAACTTCCTCGAGGCCCTGGAAATCATAGGGCGAGGTGCGCGGCTTGAAAGCGCCCCCGCGCAGAATCTGCGCGCCAGCCTTCTTCACGGCAATAGCCGTCTCGAGAACCTGCTCCTCACTCTCCACCGAGCATGGTCCCGCGAAAATAATAAACTCTTTGCCGCCAAGGCCGTGCTTGCCCAGCTTGATCTCTGTCTTGCCGGGCTGCGACTCCTTGCTGACAAACTTGAATGGCTGGCTGATCGGCACGACCGACTCAACACCGGGCGCCGCTGCGATGGACTCCATAACGGCCTCCTTGTTGCCTCCGCCGCCGATACCCCCAATGACGGTGCGCTCGGTGCCAACAATCGGATGAGACTTGTAGCCCAGCTCCTGTAACCGCTCGCAGACGTGATCAATCTCCTGCTTGCTGGCTCCGAGTTTCATCGAGATAATCATTTTGTTCCTCCGCGGGCCTCGGCGAAATAACCATTCCGGCCGGCCCGCATTCAAGTTTGTGGCAACAGTGTTGAAAATGAAAAAGCCCACTCGCTTTCGAGTGGGCCGGGATTCTAACGCGCGGATACGCAGTTAGCGGCCCAGCCACCCCCGGTAAAAGTAAAATCGACGGGTATTCATCATTGTAACTGACTCCGGGCGCAAGCAACTTCGCGCTATGCCCTAAATGGGGCTGAATTAGCATTTTACCGCCCGGAAATTGGGCTTGTCTAGGAGAAAAAATGAGCCTGTTCCAGTTGATGCAATGGAACAGGCTCATTGGTTAAGAGTTGCTAAGTCCGGCCTCGGAAATTACTCCGTGGCGCCGACCTCCACGCTGAGGTCCAGGTTGACGTTAGTCTTGTAGGAAAACTTGATCTGCGGGCCGATCGCCGGTGTTCCGAGTTCCTTGGCATACTCCTCGCGCAGGGAAACGGTCTTGCCGCCGAGCACGGTCATCAGGGCATAGGCGGTGGGAATCTCCGCCTCGGGAATGGTCATGTAGTCCTTGTTGAAGACCACGAAGTCAGCGAACTTGCCGGGTTCGAGCGAACCGATCTCCTTCTCGCGCAGCACGTAGTAAGACGCCCAGATGGTGGTGGTCTTCAGCGCGCTGACACGGTCAATGGCTTCGCTCTTGGCGATGGCGTCGCCCTTGTCGTTCAGCCGGGAAATTTCCTTATACAGGAACGTCAGTGGCGTAACGCCTTCGCCGCCGCCAAAGCCCAGGCCTTCAAACTCGGTAACGGGAATCACGCCGCCCTTGATGAGCGAGCCGAACGGCGAGATGCGGTTGGCCTTGTCGAGGCCGTAAACGGCCAGCCACGGCGTCGAGCGGTTGATGAAGTTCGGATTGCAGCTCAGGGTGATCCCGAGGTTCTTCATGCGGGGAATCTGATCCTGACGCGGATACATGCCGCAGTGATCCGACGACAGACGCTGCGAACGGACGAAGTCGAGCGTGATGTCGGGATTCTCCTTCATCACGCGCTCCTGAATATCCATCACCAGGTCGAGGCCCTTGTCGCCGTAAAGGTGGTTGACCACGTAGCGATAGCGTGTGCGCATGGCGGCGTACACCGCTTTGTAGTAGCCGTTGCCTTCCTGAATGATGCAGTACTCCTGCGACTTGTATTGCGGCGGCGCTTCCATGGTGGTGCAGATAGACGGCGGGCCGGCGTCAATGCCGCCCAGCGTCATGCCCACGTTCCAGAAATACTTCGAGCCCAGTCCGGCCCAATCGCCCAAGCGCAGGAAGCAGCCCGGCGCGTCCGGCTCCACCTGATTGCAGTAGCGGTGCGAGAATCCCAGACGAATCGGCATGCGGTTTTCGCGGACCAGCTTCATGAAGGCAGGCATCTTGGACAGTCCCACAATGTGCGAGCTGTAGGTGGTGAATCCGCCGGCGGCCTGATGCGTCAAGGTGTCGGCGATCACGTTGGCCAGTTCGCCCAGGTGGTTGTCGAAATACTTGTCGGCGATCAACGAGCGGCCAAACACCGTGGACATGGTGATGGCGTCTTTTTCATTCTGGTCGGTCGGCTCGACTTCATACATCTTCAAAAAGTCGTCGCGCGCCGCGGTGTTCAGCAGCCATGCGCCGGGACCGGCATTGACCAGCACGGGCATGGTGGGCGCCCAGCCATCAAGCTGCGGGCGCGTCAACTGCTTTTCGTTCAGGTACGAGACGGCGTTCCCACCAGCGGCCGCGCCAGGCTGCGAGATGCCGATGACCGCCCATTGGCCGGGCTCGGGACGCGCCATCTGCTCCTTGATAACCAGCTCGATGCCCTTGGTGTAGTCGCTGTAGTTCTTGCCGGAAACCTGAAAATTCTTGGCGACCTTGTCGATGATGGCCGGATTTTCGCGTGCCCAGCGACCGACCGCGCCGTCATGCAGATGGTTGTGGGCGTCAATGAAACCGGGCAGGACCGCGCGGCCCTTCACGTCCAGCTTGCGCGTGCTCGGACCCGCCATCACCAGAATTTCGGCGTTGGTTCCGAGCGCAAAAATGGTGTCGCCGCGCACGGCCATGGCCTGATGCGTGCGGCCGGAAGAGGCGTTGAGGGAGTGATCGTCCATGCTGTAAATCTTCGCGTTGTGGACGATCATGTCGGGATAGGAAACAATTGAGGCGGGAACATTATTCAGCATCTGCTGCGCCTGCAAGCCCGCCGCAGTAATGATCAGCAGGGACAGAGCCGTTCCCAGTAATCCGGTAATTCGTTTCATTGCGTTCATGTCCTCCAAAGTTCGATCGTTAAATTCGTTGACGCGCTGGTTCGCCCGCTGCCGCGCGCAACTCCAGAAAATACTCAAAATGTTCCCCGCTGAGTTGGGCAGCCCGCCCCAATAGCCATTGATGATAGCTATCTAACAGATGACCTATTCTATCCAGCCCCTGTGAATTGTCAATCGTGATTCACAATCACCCGCCCGCCCGGCGAAACTACTGGGGACCAAGTGCCTTGGCGGCCTCGTTGAGGGCCTCGATAATCTGCTCATTAGTGGGCCGGACGCGGGCATCCACATCCGTGAATTTCCAGGCCACGCGACCGAGCGAGTCGATCACGAATGTCGCCGGGTGCGGAACAATGTAGCCTTCCGGGTTGGACTCGTTCTTGAACAGCTCGGGATTCAACTGCCCGTAGCGCGCGATCACGCGATGATCGGGATCGGCAAGCAGCGTGAAGTTCGGCGGCCCGCCCTGCTCCTTCGCCTGACGCGCCACCATCTTGGCCGCGCCCTCCACATCATCGGGACTCAGCGCCAATATAACCGTGGACTGATTCAACTCGCTATTCCCATCAAACAAATTTTTCAGCTGGCCCAGCTGCGTGGTGCATGCGCCTCACCAATGGCCGCGATACATCACCAGCACCACATTCTTACCGCGGTACGCTGAAAGCTGGTGAACCTTGCCATTCTCATCCTGCAGATGGAAATCGGGAGCCGTATCGCCCGCCACCACGCGCCTCAAGTCAAAGGGCGACAAGAAGTAGCTATCCGCCGGACCCTCGACCGGCCCCAGCGCGGCCTGTGCCGTCGCCTTTTCGGCAGCGAGCAGCGGCGCCAGCATTAGTGCCAGCAGCAATCTTCGCAGAAACATGGATTCCCCTCCTCAAGCAGGATGCGTTAATCAGGCACAAGCAAAGCACTCGCAGTCATTATAGGCAGCGCTAGAATGAATGCAACCCATAAATCACGCGATGCGAGTCACTCACGATTTCCAACTTTCCACTGCGCATCTGCCATCCGCGCGCCCAAGGCGTGGTATTCTTATTATTAACGGCAGCATGGCAGACCCCTTCGACTGATGACGCCGCTCCGAACCGATTCCAAAGGATAGCAAAATATTATGGCAACAACACCCTCGACTGCTCCCGCAGCCGAAATCCACCCGGCCCGCAACGAGACGATTCGCAACATCGCCATCATCGCGCACGTCGATCACGGCAAGACCACGCTGGTCGACGCCATGCTCCGGCAGAGCGGCATCTTCCGCGCCAATGAGGAACTGCAAGACCGCGTGATGGACTCGAACGACCTCGAACGCGAACGCGGCATCACCATTCTGGCCAAGACCACCGGCATCCGCTATCACGGAACCAAAATCAACATTGTCGACACGCCCGGCCACAGCGACTTCGGCGGCGAAGTCGAGCGCGCCCTGAAGATGGTGGACGGCGTCATGCTCCTGGTTGACGCCAGCGAAGGCCCTCTGCCGCAGACGCGCTACGTGCTGACCAAGGCGCTCGAGGCCAAGCTCCCGCAGATCGTGGTCATCAACAAGATCGACCGCCCCGACGCCCGCATCCCGGAAGTGCTGAACGAACTCTACGATCTTTTCATTGATCTGGACGCCACCGAGGAGCAGCTCGATTTCCCCATCATCTACTCCAACGCCAAGGCCGGCGTGGCCCACGACAAACTGGACGATGGCTCGGAGAATCTGCAACCGCTGTTCGAGGCCATCGTGAAGAACATCCCGGTGCCCAAGGGCGTCCCGGAAAATATTCTGCAAATCCTGGTCGCCAATCTCGATTACAGCGACTACCTGGGCCGTCTGGCCATTGGCCGCGTCTTCGACGGCACGCTGCGCCTCGGCGACACCGTGGGCATCGTGAAGCTCGATGGGTCGCTGCAAAAAAACAAGATCACCAAACTATATTCCTTTGAAGGGCTAAACCGCGTTGAAGAGACCATGATGGGCCCCGGCGACATTCTGGCCGTAGCCGGAATTGAAGGCATCACCATCGGCGAGACCATCACTCATGCCGATACGCCGAAGCCGCTGCCGCTGATCACCATTGATGAACCGACCATCGCCATGACCTTCACCGTGAACACTTCGCCCTTCTCGGGACGCGAAGGTCAGTTTGTAACATCGCGCCACCTGCGCGACCGCCTCGACAAGGAACTGCTCACCAACGTCTCCATCAAAGTCGAGGAGGCCGGCGGCCCCGAGTCTTACAAAGTGAAGGGACGCGGCGAGCTGCAACTGGCCATCCTGATCGAGATGATGCGCCGCGAAGGATTCGAGCTGGCCGTGGGTAAGCCGGAGATTCTCACCAAGACCATCGGCGGAAAACTGCACGAGCCGCAGGAGATTCTGGAGATCGACTGCCCCGAAGCCTACCTCGGCGTGGTGATGGAGAAGATGGGCGTGCGCAAAGGCAAGATGGAGAAGATGATCAACCACGGCTCCGGCCGCGTGCGCCTCGACTTCCTGATCCCCTCGCGCGGACTGTTCGGCTTCCGCAATGAGATTCTCACCGACACGCGCGGCACGGCCATCCTGAACTCACTGTTCAACGGCTATATCGAATGGCAGGGCGACATCCCGACGCGCCCCACCGGCTCGATGATCGCCGACCGCGCCGGCAGGACCACCAGCTACGCCATCTACAATCTGCAGGAGCGCGGCGAAATTTTCGTCACGCCGGGCCTGGAGGTTTATCAAGGCCAGCTCGTCGGCGAGAACGCCCGCGACAAGGACATGGACGTCAACATCATCAAGGAAAAGAAACTCACCAACATGCGCGCCTCGACATCCGACGAAGCCATCCGCCTGGTCCCGCCGAAGATCATGAACCTGGAGCGCGCCATCGAGTTCATCCGCGAAGACGAGCTGGTCGAGGTGACTCCAAAGTCCATCCGCCTGCGCAAGAAAATCCTGCAAGCCAACCAGCGCTAGGGCATTTTGATTTTGCGCGGGTAGCCACGTCAAGCGCATTTCTTGGCGCGGGTTTTCCCTTCGGGGCTTGCAACACAGCGATACCCTACCGCAGGACATTCCGCTCAACCCGCCCAAAACCCCGCGCTTGCGGCTGGCAAGCCGGATATGCCAAACCGGAAGCGGCGTGGCGTATCATTCTGCTATACGTCGCAGAACCCTGCGAAATTTGGAACGTCGCCACGCGCCCGAAGGACCGCAACGGTTTTGGCCTGTCGGTTTCCCAGGCTGATAGCGAAGCACGACTGATCGAAAGTAAACTTACCCTGCTGCCCGACAACGAGCAGGTACATCGCGCACGGCGGCGCCTGGTGGTATCCTATGGCGTAATGGGCGTACAGGTACACGATGCCCGCCTGGTCTCCGCCATGCATGTCCACGGCGTCACTCACCTGCTTACGCTCAACGAAACAGGATTTTACCCGCTATCCCGACATTACCGTCGTACATCCACAAAAAGTGGCGCAGCCGTAATGCGAAAATCACACGGCCAAGACTGAATTGCGGAATGGTGTATCCGAGCCGCGGAACTCGGCGAGCAACTCGCCGCGGTCTACTCCATCGTCAAGCAGCTCATCAATAGCGGTGCAATAGGTCGCCGGGAAAACAAAAAACGCATCGGCGGCGCGATGGCTGACGAAGTAGAAACTAAGTAAAAGATTTCCCGCAGTAAAATTATGATGGGAACCGTCCCGCTTGTCCCCGTGTTTTGTGTTTGAACTTCTCCCTGATCCTCCGTTCTCCGCATGCTGCCTCTGTGGTATATTAAGCGCCAGTTAGGGCCGTAGTATCCGGTTGTATCTTGAGCCCTTCCAATACTTGTGCCGCTCGGCACCGGTGCCAAGTGTTGATGGCTCGTAAGGCGCGAACCATATACAGTACAAGGAGTGAATCATGGTGGGCTTACCAGATAGACCCATACTGGAAACACCAATCGCTGTGGTCGACTTGGAAACAACTGGTCTAAGCACCGCCGGAGACCGGATTATCGAAATCGCTATCGTCCGTGTTGAGCCTAACAAAGAACCTGAGCTCGTTCTAAATACCCTCGTCAATCCCAACCGACAAGTTGCGGCAACGGAAATCCATGGAATTACCGATGCAGATGTAGTCGATGCACCAAGTTTCCGAGATATAGCTGGCAATTTCCTAGCAGCAATCGGCGGTTGCGTGTTCGCATCATACAATGTCTACTTCGACGCAAAGTTCGCACAGAGTGAACTTGCTGCGGCTGGAGTGAACCGATTCCCCCCCCTTACCTTTGTCTAATGTATTTGAGACCCATGCTTGGTTTAGGATCGAAGTGTTCATTGACAGATGCCTGCGTTAATCACGGGTTGGAGTATCGGGTTGCCCACCGGGCTGCTGATGATGCGCTTGCGAGTGCCAAGCTTTGGCCGATATATAAAAAAAGCCTTGAGAGCTTGGGGATTACCACCTTCAGTCAACTGGCAGCCCGCAAGCCATATAAGTTTACAGCTAGTTTCAATGAGAAGTTTCTCGATGCTTCCTTTATGGGAGCGTATTCCGCTATCGACTCGTTTGAAACCTCGGGGCACATCGATTGCGCCCAGCACAACTGCATCTGCGCTCAGTTCCAGGCAGGAATTGATACAGGAGTATTGGGATACACTCACGGTTGTGTTATCCGATCTTGAAATGACCAACGACGAAGTTCAGCATCTCAAGACCAAGAGGCACTCTCTGCAGCTCACGAATGAAGAACTGATGTGGCTCCATGCTAGAGCTTATGCTGGAATTCTTACGAACGCCTGCGTAGACAAACGCGTGACGACTGCTGAGGCGCATATGCTGCATCGTCTTTCAGGCGCGTTTCGAGAGATTGGGTGGGCTCCTGGAGACTCTCTCGAACCCGCAACCGGGTGGCGTGGGATCATGCACCGCTTGGGCAATAGTGGTTAAGCACGCGATGAATTCATCAGAGCATTCTCAAAAGACAGCGGAGTCATAAATGAATCAACCTCCATATAAAATTGTCTCCATCGCTCAAGGTACTTCTGAATGGCATGCGTGGAGGAGCCAAGGTATTGGTGCTTCAGATGCTCCTACCATTATGCGCGAGAACCCGTGGAAAACTCGCCAACAGCTTCTGACTGAAAAATTGAATGATCATCGTCAAAGCCCGAATGCTGCCATGGCGCGAGGCACTGCATTGGAACCAGAAGCCAGGAAATTCTATGAACGCAAAACAGGCAGAAAAGTTCGTCCCGCATGTCTCCAGAACACTGACCTTGATTGGCTGCGGGCAAGTGTCGATGGGCTTAGTAACGATGAACAATCAATCGTAGAAATTAAGTGTGGCATTCGCGTATATGAGGAAACAGCCCTAAGCCGCCAGGTACCCGAACACTACTATGGACAACTGCAGCACATTCTTGCCGTGACTGGACTTTCCACAATTGATTTTTGGTGTTACCTACCAGGACGACCGGATGTTCACATTGTCATCGAACGCGACAAGAAATATATTGAGTTATTGCTCCTCGAAGAACTTTCCTTCTGGCAAGAATTCCTTCGACAGAAACGGCAAACGGGAAACTGTTGAAAGGCGGGATGTATTTCTCGGATTGGACAGCAATCTGGTTCTGGCGCTGTGTATGCCTGGCGCGGATTGCTCGCGTGATCGCCGTTGACGGACCGCATCATGTGGCGCGGCGGGTTGCCTGGTGGGGCAGGCATTCCTGCCTGCCGTCTTTGATTGATTGAAGGGGGACAGGCCGGAGGCTTGTCCCTACCTAGGATATTTCCGCTACCACGCGGAGCACCGGAGGGGCGACACATGAATAGCCCCGGGTGTGAACCTACGGTTACGGTCTGTTTGGTTTGTCATTCCGAGCGCAGCGAGGAATCTGTTTTGCGTCCAACCTTGCCAACCTAAAAAGCAGATTCCTCGCTGCGCTCGGAATGACAAACAATGGGAATTGTGGATCGCACGGATGCGGCGCGGGCCAAAAAAGATTCGGCGATACGCGGAAATTATCTAGAAAATTTTGGCGCGCTGGAATCTTTGGATAATTCCGCTAATTTGTCGCGGTGCGACGCGGAATTTTGGTACTAAAGGCCACCGCATATTTGGTCAGAGTGGTCAAAACCGTAAACGTGTGTACTTTGGGCAGAGCCGACGATTCCGCAAACTTGTCCGGCTAAAAAGGAGTTCGGAATTGGGTCTTGCGGGCCTATCGCGTCCGCGAAAAATCCCACGGCGCGAACCGCGCTCACCGTGGCTACCCGGATGCGAGGACCCTAGATGCCGCGACCTGAGATGCTCAACTTCGGGCGCGGGCGCCGTCTTGCGAGAGGGGACGCGACAAGGGACTCAGCAGGGGGCGCATGATGCTGAGGATCAGACGCTCCAGCAGCGCGCGCTCGTCGGGCGGACTGGAGCGCAGCGCGATGTCGGTGCGATAGGCCAAGCGCATGGCCCGCGCCAGATGCTTGGCGGAGAAGCCGCGCGCCTGGCGCAGCAGCTCGCCCATCTGATCCGGCGGCGCGGGAACCTTGCCCGTCCACAACACGCGCGAGGCCTGGCGCGGGTCGCGCACTTGGGCCTCCTTCAACAGCATCAACTGACGCAGATAGCGCACCACCTCTGCGGCCACCAGCGGCGCGTACTCGGACTGCTGATGCAGTTCGGCAATCGTCTCAACAGCGCGGCGCGCGCTCGCTGATCCCACGGCGGCGGCCAGCGATCCGCCCGTGGGACCCGCGCCCGAGCCCAGCATCAGCGCGACATCGGCTTCACTGATCTCGGGCTGGCCATCGGCGTAAAGCGCCAGCGACTCGACCGCCGCGGCCATTCGGCCCATGTTGCGCTCGAGCAGCGTGACGATTCGCTCGGCGACCTGCGCGTTGATCTTGACGCCGCGCTCGGTGGCCTGCTCGATGACGAAGCGCACTGCGTCATCCACGTCGGGCGCGACCAGCAACACAGCATCGCAGAGCCCGTCCCAGGTCTCGATGCGCGACTTGGCCTTTTCCTTCTCGCGCCAGTCGCCGCTATCGGGATCGACATCGAGCATCTCGAAGACCAGCACGGCATCTGGGTTGGGACTCTTGAAATATTCGCCGAGCAACTCCTTGGCCTTGGCCCCGCCCGGCGCGCCGACATTGCGCACCAGAAGCAACTGACGCGGCGCCCACAAGCTGCGTGATTGCGCCTGCCCGATGACTGCATCGAGCGAAGTCTGCTTCAGGTCCAGCTCGATTAATCCATTGCCATCCGCGGCCAGCCCCATCGCTTCGCGCAACGCAGCCCATATCCGGTCGCGCCAATAAACCTGTCGCCCGATCAGCGCGTAGCCGGGAGAGAGTTTCCCTTTGCGGATATTTTCGAGAACCCGTGATGCGGGAATCATGGAATTATTCCACGCCTTCCATAATCATGGTTACCAAGCTGGAGGCCATGCGGCGACTGAGGCGATACATGGCCGGCTGATTCTCGCCGAAGTACACGGCGGGGTCCTGGCTGACTTCGTAAGGCTCGCGAAAAATCCAGTCGCTGGTTTCGAACAGCGTCGCACCCGACCGGGCATCGGTCAGCGCAAGACGCATGCCGACGGTAAGCAGCACTTCGGTGGTGCGTCCGCTGCGCGGATCGAACGCCACGGGCGAAGTGTAGAATGCGGTCACCGCACCGCGCAGCACGGCGTCGCTACCCGCCGCCTCCGATTGTACGCGATAGGGCGAGCGCGTCAGAAAAGCCTGATGCACGGCGGAGGTCAGGCTCTGCTCAATGCGGAACCCGAGTGTTTCGTTCTCCAAAGGAAGGATAGCCAGCGACTGGACGTTGGCGGGAAGCCCGCGCGGAACGCCGTTCGAGACGCGGTATCCGCAGCCGGTGAAGACCGCGACGATCGTCACGAGAAAAATAGCGCAGAAGCGGGGAAACATACGGCGATCAGGCATTGTGCTCACGCGGAGAATGCTCAGGTTGCGGCAGATCGGACGTTGACGAATCCGCGATACCCAGCTTGCGCCGCCGCGCTTGAAGCAGTCTAGCAATAATCCCGCTTAACCAATAAGACGAAGCGATGAGCAGCAGCACTACATGCGAGTAGAACCAGATCATCCCGAACAATGTGCCAATTAGAATGACCATGACGAAGCCGCGACGGCGACGGAAATCGAGCCCCTTGAAGCTGTGATACCGCCATGTGGAGACCATCAGAGCGGAGGTGGCGCTCAGCAGCACCAGCCAGAACGGCACCCACATCGGAGTGCTCATCGGTATGCCGGAGTTGAAGTGGACGATGGCAGCCACGATGCCAGCCGACGCGGGCGTGGGCATGCCAATAAACTTACTGTGCTCCGGCTTTTCCGGACGCGCCGCCTGCTGAATGCTATGGGTATTGAACCGGGCCAGGCGCGCCGCGCTGCAAACGACAAACAGGAACGTAACCACCCACCCAGCCGATTCCAGCAACGGTGGCTCGGTGGCGCTGGTAACTCCGCCAACAGCGTGAATCCCCCAGGAGAAGGCGAGGAATGCCGGAGCGATGCCGAACGTAATGGTGTCGGCCAGCGAGTCCAACTCCTGACCAAAGGGGCTGGTGGTGCCCATCAGGCGGGCGATGCGCCCGTCGAGGCCGTCGAAAAGAACGGCGAAGCCGATGGCCTTGGCGGCATTGTCGAAATGGGCGGCGGCCAAGCCCAGATCATTCATCAAAAACAGGCCGGCCTTGGAGACCTCCGTCAGCGCGTAGTATCCGCAGAAGATGTTGGCCATGGTGAACAAGCTGGGAATAATGTATGCCCCACGGCGGATGGGCCGACGCCGCTGGGGATGGCCGCCAGCATCTGCGTGGGAACTTCGGTGAGAACTGCGCGACATAGCTCCCTCCAATGCGGACTCGGTGAATTCGTTCGCTGGCTGCCCGTTACATAACCGCTACACAACCGTTACACAACAGGTTGAGCAACTTGGATCGGCGCGACTAGGGCTCCGCGATCAAACTCGCCGCGGCCCGCACACGATCTCCGACCTTTATCAGGAGCTTATAGGATGCGGGCAATTCCAGGTCCACGCGGGAGCCAAACTTGATCAGCCCGATGCGCTCGCCGCGCGCCACCGTATCGCCGACTTTCTTGTACGGGACAATGCGGCGCGCCACCAGTCCGGCGATCTGCTTCATGACCACATGGCCCTGCGGCGCGGTGTCTGAGGCATCAATCGTAATGGCGTTCTGCTCGTTCTCCGTGGAAGCCTCCGGAACGCTGGCCACCAGAAACTTTCCGCGGCGGTAGACCTGCTCGGTGATGCGTCCGGCTACCGGTGCGCGGTTGACGTGAACGTCAAACACATTCAGGAAAATGCTGATCTTCCAGCGGCGGCCCGTCGGGCTGTCAAACTGCCGCACATCCACCACCTTGCCGTCCGCAGGTGAAACCACGCCATTTCCTGGAGGTATGGGTCGCTCCGGATCGCGAAAGAAATTCAGCACGAACGCCGTCAGGAGCCACTCCGGGACTCCCCACATCCAGCCGCCCCAGTAAACCGCGAATCCGCTCAATCCCAGCAGTGCTATCGCGTAATAAATTCCGTCTCGAACCATGCTGAGCTGCCGCTTCCGCTTTCCGGGCCATCCGCGATTGCATTGCGCGCGGGGGCGAATCTATGCTTCATCCTACTCAGCTAGTCTATCACCCGAAATGCTGCCGTGCGTCAATGGACTGAAACGGGGGTCCAAGCAGAGCGCGACCCCAAGGGGCGGACCCGTTCAACGAGTACCAATGACCGTTGAACGGATTCGCCCCTTGCGGGTCGCGGCTCGGCGTAGGCGATCCCTTGCCTATGCGGTCTGCAAGCGCCGGTGGAGAATATCTTCCATGCGGTCCTTCAGGGAGAGCTTCAATTTCTTGATTCTGATTTCTTCGACTTGTTCGGCTTCCGTCAGATGGGGGCGGTCCATTAGTTCTTGCAACATGGATTTACATCTAGAATGTTCGTGGAATAGGCGGGCGTATTCTGCGTCCTGCGCTAACAACTGCTCTTTAACTTCTTGTTCGTTGATTTGCATTGATGCTCGATTCCTCCTTCATGCCAGGTGGGATGAGGCTCGACGTCTCCAAACTACCACCGAACCATTCCAAATTCAAGAACATCGCCATGCAATATTTTGCGGGGGGAGGAGGGGGCAGGCGTTCTTTCTAACTGACTGATCCCCGGCGCGTCCAGCCACTCGATCTGCCAGTCAAGCTGGCGGCTTCTTCAGCGCCAGAATCAGGGCGTCCTCAACCGGGTTGCTGTAGTAGCCTCGCCGTATTCCTTGAGCGGAAAAGCCCAATTTTTGGTAAAGACCCCGCGCCGCCGCGTTGCTTTGCCGGACTTCCAGAAACGCTCGCTCAGCGCCCAGCGCAAACGCTCTTTCTACTGCCGCAGCCACCAGCGCTCCGCCGATACCGCCGCGGCGCGCCGCGCCACTCACCGCCAGATTCAGTATTTCCGCTTCGCCCGCCACCACACGCGCGCAGATGAATCCCAGCAGTTCCCCGCCCGGCGCATCGGCGGTTGCCACCCACCCAAAACCAGTCACTTGCGCTGAGCCCTGCCTGCTCAACAAATCGGCGTAGGCTTGCGCACTCCAATGCGCCGCGCCCGGAGAAGCCGCCGTCAATTCAGCGGCCGTGACGGCATCGGCAACGGACATGGCGCGCAATGGCATCATTTCCTTTACGGGCCTTCCAGACCTTCTATATATTCCTGAACAATTCGGCGTCCGAAGCACGGACATAGTTGGCGTCCACCGCCGCGGCGTCCACTCCACCGCCCCGGCGCAATCGGTCGATCCCCAAACGCGCCAGAGTATCCGCCATGCAATTAGGCGTGGCCACCAGCGAGGAACCAGGGAATCCCGCGGCAGTGATGGTGTCAGCCCAAAGGCCAATCTCTGGTGAGCAGATTCGCGGCATATTGTTAATGGATGCCGCGGGCAAGCTCCCGCAACGGTCCAACAGGTCACGCAGCGAACCGACTGTTTCCGCACCCACCAATTTCATTTGCTCTCCGGCTCTCTCGTAGATCGCGCCGAACACTTGCGCCCGGCGAGCGTCGAGGATGGGCACCCAAACCACCGGCGTGGCCGCGGCTGAATCAACAGAATCGGCCACCTCTTCAGCCGCACGGGCGATCAGCTCCAGCGTGGAGACGGCCACCACCGGTTTGCCATGCACTTCGGCAAAGCCCTTCACCGCCGCCGCGCCCACGCGTATGGCCGTAAAGGAGCCGGGGCCAATCGAGACAGCGTAGCCTGCCATATCCGCCGTAGTCAGATGATGGCGTCCGAGCAAGCTGGCAATCTCATCGTGCAGCGCCGTGCCCGTCCGCTCGGACGATAGGCCGGCTTGCTCCAGCAGCTCATTGACACCCGCCCCATCCTTCTCTCGATAACATACGAGCGCGATGCTGCCGTGTCCTGAACTGGTTTCGACCGCCAGTAGATATTGATCGTGTACGCTTGTCATTTAACTTCTTCCACACACGCCGCGTAATGGGGAGCTGTCGTCCTGAGCGCGGCGCCTGAGGACAGCGAAGTATATGCTTTGCATTCTTCGCTGGAGCAAAAGCAGATACTTCGTCGCTACGCTCCTCAGGAGGACATTTTCCAAACCGACCCACTACCACGCAATTGTTCAATATACTCCGGATGGAAATGGGTGTGCTACCATTCCGGTTACACCCAAGGGTTGTACGCTAGGAGAATGAGTGGACCGCCAAGTCGTCGAAATCATTTTTCAGATCATCGCTTTTCTGTTCGCCATCAGTGTTCATGAATCAGCGCACGCCTGGTCGGCGAGCTACTTCGGAGACGACACGGCGCGGCTGCTGGGGCGTATCTCGCTCAACCCCATCCGCCACATCGACCCCATCGGCACGGTGTTGATGCCGGTGATGGCCGCGGTCACCGGCGTCCCGCTGCTGGGCTGGGCCAAGCCCACTCCGGTGAACCCATTGCGCCTGCGCCACCGCGTGCGCGACAACATGCTGGTGGCCGCCGCCGGTCCGATCAGCAATTTCATGGTGGCCATCGCCGTGGTCATCGTCTATAAAACTTTGCTGCTGGCCACGGGAGGAAACATCGCGGAAGATTCGCTGCTCTATCCGCTGCTGCTCCTGCTGGATATGGCCTTGACGGTGAACGTGATCCTGGCCGTCTTTAACTTCCTGCCCATCCCGCCGCTCGATGGCAGCCATATTCTGGAGGGCCTGCTGCCGGATTCACTAAAGGATGCCTATGCGTCGCTGCAACAATTCAGCTTCCTCATTCTAATCGCAGTCCTCATGTATGCGGACCTCTCCGTCGTCTATCGTCCCATCCTGGGCTTCTTTTATTTTCTGCTGCTGGCTGGCAATTCCCAGTTCGCGCTTTAGCCGCGACTCTATTCATCGTTATAATGTATGGTTACAATGTATGGGTACCCGCAACGCCATGCAGGAATCAGATTTTTAGCTATCTCGGGAGAGACCTTTAGCCGTGCCGCCAGCCACACCCCTAGCCGTGCCACCGACGACGCCTGCTGTCCCGGCCGACGCTCGTGTCTTGAGCGGACTGCGCCCCACTGGCAAAATTCACATCGGCCACCTGGTCGGCGCGCTTGCCAACTGGATTGAGCTGCAAAAGAAATACAACTGCTATTTCTTCGTCGCCGACTGGCACGCGCTCACCACGCACTACGCCGACACCAGTGGGCTGCAGCAATTCATTCTGGACTCGGTAACGGACTATCTCGCCGTCGGAGTGGACCCTGCAAAGGCCGTGATATTCCAGCAATCGCGCGTGCCCGAGCACGCCGAACTGCACCTGCTGCTCTCTCTCATCACGCCGCTCGGCTGGCTGGAACGCACGCCCACCTACAAGGAGCAGCGCGAGAATATTCAGGACAAGGACCTCGGCACCTACGGCTTCCTCGGCTACCCTGTGCTGCAATCGGCGGACATATTGATTTACAAAGCCGGGTTCGTCCCGGTAGGCGCGGATCAGGTGGCGCACATCGAACTGACGCGTGAAATCTGCCGCCGCTTCGCCAATTTCTACGGGCCGATTTTCCCCGAGCCGCAGCCTCTGCTGACGCCCACGCCACGCCTGCTGGGAACCGATGGCCGCAAGATGTCAAAGAGCTACGGCAACGCCATCTTCCTCAGCGACACGGAAACGGAGATTCGCGCCAAGGTTTCCAACATGCTGACCGACCCGGCGCGCCAGAGGCGCACTGATCCCGGCAACCCGGACGTCTGCCCCGTCTTCGGACTCCACAAACTTTGCTCGCCCCAGGAGACCATAGACACGGTCAACACCGAATGCCGCCGCGCCGGCATCGGCTGCGTGGATTGCAAGAAGCAGATGGCCGGGAATCTGGCGCAGTGGATCGCGCCCTTCACCGAGCGCCGCAACAAGATCGTGCAGCAGCCCGACCAGGTCTGGGACGTGCTGGAGCGGGGATCGCAGCGCGCGAGAGAGACCGCCGCGCAAACCATGGAAGAAGTTCGTGCAGCCATGAACCTGAAGCAACCGGCGCTCGACGCAAAGTAACACCGAGTCCCCCAACCGTCGTCATCCCGAGCGCAGCGAGGGACCTGCTGTTCCGGCGCGACGAAGAACAGCAGTTCCCTCGCTGCGCTCGGGATGACGACTAATTTGGGATGACGACTATTAGGTGAGCGAGAACAAGAAGCAAAACTCGATCGAAGAATAATCATGGATTCATCGCTGAACATTAATATTGAGGCTTACGCCGGGCCGCTGGACCTACTGCTGGACTTGATCCGCAAGCAGGAGATCAACATCTACGACATTCCCATCGCCACCATCACCGGGCAGTATCTCGAATATGTTCACACCAACATCGAGAAGCTGGATACGGAAGTCGCGGGGGATTTTCTGGTGATGGCCGCCACGCTGATTCAGATCAAGTCGAAGATGCTGCTGCCTCCCGACCCCAATGAGGGCGACGAGGATGACGATCCGCGCAAGGAACTGGTCTATCAACTCCTGGAGCACGAAAAGTTCAAGCAGGCGGCGGCGATGTTGCAGCAGAAGCAGATTGTGCAGGCGGCAAGCTGGTCATCACCGGGGTTGCGCGAGTTCCTCTCCTCAGAGGATGGACCCGGCGACGAGCCCGACCTTGCTGTCTCACTGCACGATCTGGTGAAGGCCTTTCAGGCGGTGATTGATCGCGCCAAGGTTCGCCCACTGCTCGATATACCGGAAGAGCAGGTCAGCGTGGCCGAGATGATGCGCACGCTCTGCGACCTGCTCGCCGCGCGCGCCACGCCGGTGCCGTTGAAGGAAGTTTTGGATGGACTGCGCTCGCGCGATGCGGCTGTGGCCACCTTCCTCGCTCTGCTCGAACTGGTGCGACTGCAAGCCATCGCGGTACGCCAGAGCGAACTATTCGGCGAGATCGAGTTGCGCAAACACCGCCAGTTTTCCAATGCCGTCGCCAGTTTGCAGGAAGGCAGTGGCGGCGATTATCGCTGATGTTGTTCGTCCGAGCCGCGACAGTTATGGAGCGGTAACGGTCGGCACACGTTGACCTAACTTTAAATCAGGAATTGGTGGAGACCGCAATACAGCATGAGTGAGATGACTATGGAAGAATTGATGCCGGATAGCCAACAGAATGTGCCGGAGCAGACGCAGAGCGAAGCGGACGCTTCCTCCGCCGACCGCAGCCTGAAGTCCGCGATTGAGGCCATCATCTACGTCGCGAGCGAACCCGTCTCGGTCGAGCAGATCGCCAAGGCCGTCGATAACACGTCGGACGCGGGCGACATCGAGAAAGCGCGAGCCGCCGCGCGGACTGCCGTCATCCGGGCCATCGCGCAGCTTCAGCAGGAGTATCAGATTGACGCCCGCGGCATCGAGATCCGCGAGATCGCCGGCGGCTATAAGATGTTCACCAAGCCCGAGCATCATGACACGGTGCGCCGCTTCGTGAAAGGTCTCACGCCACCGCTGCGCCTGTCGATGGCGGCTCTGGAAACACTGGCCACCATCGCCTATCGCCAGCCGCTCACCGCGCCGGAAATTCAAGCCGTGCGCGGCGTGCAGGGCACCGGCGTGCTGAAAACGCTGCTCGACCGCAAACTGATCCACACCGCCGGACGCAAGAACGTCATCGGCAAACCGATCCTCTATAAGACAACCAAAGAGTTCCTCGTCCAGTTCGGACTGGGCAGCGTCTCTGACCTGCCCAGCATGGAGGAGTTCGAGGCCGTGCTGAAGGCGTCGTTTGGTGACGTCGGCGAGCCCACACTGCCTCTTGAAGAAAATGTTGACGGCGGATTCACGCGCGGCGAAGCCACTTCCGCGCGGGCCGATACCGACGATTCCGATTCCGATACAAATCCGGAAGACCAGAACGATTCAGCAGATAGCGACTCCCATGCCTCTTGAACGTTTGCAAAAAATCATCGCCGCCGCCGGTGTGTGCTCCCGCCGCGCCGCCGAGGAACTCATCACCGCGGGCCGCGTCCGCGTGGACGGCGATATCGTCAACGAGCTGGGCGCGAAGGCTGACCCGGCCGTCTCGGAAATTATAGTGGACGGCAAGCCGCTGCGCCGCGCCGCCCCGCCCGTCTACTTGATGATGAACAAGCCGCGCGGCTGCGTAACCACCACGGATGACCCTGAGGGACGACCCACGGTAATGCAGTTCGTCTCGCGCATCAAAGAGCGGCTCTATCCAGTCGGTCGTCTCGACTTCCACAGCGAAGGCCTGCTGCTGTTCACCAACGACGGCGAGTTCGCCAACCGCATCCTGGCCACCGGCTACGGCATCAACAAAACTTACATGGCCAAGGTTCACGGCACGCCTTCGCCCGAGGCGCTCGCCAACCTGCGCAAGGGCATAATGATGGACGGCCGCCGCACTCTGCCCTCCGAGATTAGCGCGCTCCCGGCGCAAAGTCGCGGCGAAGACTGGCGCGAGCCAAACAAGAAACTGTATGCCGAGAAGGATGCGCGTCGAAATCCGCGCGCAGCAGCAGAGAAGTCCGAGAAGGACGACGGCAACCCGTGGTATGAAGTGATCCTGCAGGAAGGGCGGCAAAACCAAATCCGCCGCATGTTCGAGCTGGTGGGCCATCCCGTGCGCAAGCTGCGCCGGGTGCGCATCGGCCGCCTCAGCCTGGGTCTGCTGAAGCCCGGCGAAGTCCGCCACCTGATGCCCGGCGAAGTCCGCCAGCTCATGATGGGCGAAAAGAATCGCACCGCCAGCGCGCCTAAATTTCCGCGCCCGCTTCGCGCAACATCAGCGGCACCGCGGCCATCCGCGCCGCCCAGGACCGCCACCCGCCCCTACGTCGGACGTCCAGCCGCCGCCCGCACGTTTACACCCCGTCCCATGGGTGAGCGCCCGATGAGCGGCGCACGTCCGTTCAACACACGCCCGGCGCCATCACGTCCAACTGAAAATCGCCCAACCAGCGCGCCCCCATTCAACGATCGCCTGGCGCCATCACGTCCCACGGGCGATCGCCCAGCCAGTTCACGCCCGTTCGCATCGCGCCCCACCGGAGCACGGCCAACCGGCACGCGTCCATTCAGCCCACGCCCGGATTCATTTCGTCCAACGGGAGCTCGGCCAACCGGCGCGCGTCCGTTCGCATCACGCCCAACGGGAGCACGCCCGACCAGCCCGCGTCCATTCAACGACCGCCCGGCTGCATCACGTCCAACTGGTGATCACCCAACCAGCTCACGCCCATTCGCATCACGCCCAACGGGAGCACGCCCGACCGGCGCGCGTCCGTTTGGGGCGCGCCCAACCAACCCACGTCTGGTTTCATCCGGCGCATCTGGCGCTCGGCCAACCGGCTCACGTCCGACAGCGCCACCGCGCCGCCCGTCCGGTGGACCTGGTCGCCCGCCATCCCGCTCCGGTCCACCATCCCGTTCCGGCGCTCCGCGACGCCGTCCGTAGAATATTTCATCTTCATCCCCGCAGGGGATATACAGGATAGCCCGGGGCACCGCCCCCGGAACCTGTTTCATAAAACAATTCGACCCTGAAAGAGTCGCACTCTTGAAGCACCGGGCGCCTGAAAACCTTGTGCGACCCTTTCAGGGTCGAATCGTTTTTTGGGTACGCATCTTACCGGAGGCGGTGCCCCCGGCTATCCTGTATATCCCCTGCGGGGAACTAACTGCGCGATGAACGTGATTTTTTAACTGCACCATTCTGGGACACGTGTAAAATACACGTGTCGGTGGCAGCCCCCAACGAAAATCCAACTGGAGAGAAATCATGGCACGCACCAGCACTTATCTAAATTTCCCACGCTAGACCGAAGCCGCGTTCAATTTCTACAAGTCCGTTTTCGGCAGCGAATTCATTGGCGGGATCATGCGATGGGGCGACATACCCGCGCAGCCCGGCGCGCCGCCGATGTCGGACACGGACAAGAAGCTCATCATGCACATCGAGCTGGCCATCACGGGCGGCCACGTCATCATGGGAACGGACTCTCCCGAGTCCATCGGCCCGGCGCTGAAGTTCGGCAACAACACCTACATCAATCTGGAACCAGACACTCGTGCCGAAACAGAACCTCTATTCAAGGCCCTGTCCGCCGACGGAAAAATCGGGATGCCCCTGCAGGAAATGTTTTGGGGAGCCTACTTCGGCTCCTGCACCGATAAATACGGCGTGCAATGGATGTTCAACTGCGTAGCAAAGTAGCCCTAGCGGCCTCAGAGGAATTCGTTCCCAAGATGCACGTTTAGCGTATCGATGTCCTCCAGTAGAGAGGACATGTGATGAGCGAAGGATCGCAAGTTGACGAATTCGCTCTTATTGGAAGCAGGTTGTCCCTTTTTGTTGATGGGATACCGAGAGACGAACGATGATTCATCAATCTCATCAAATTCATGAGCTGTAGCTACAATCTGCGGAAGCAGTTTCTGGAGCAGCACATCATCGCCGGGAAATAAGCGAGCAAGCAAGTTCTCGATGTTCTCCGCGAGGGGAACCAGTCTGTGCCGAGTTAGGCTGCTGTTAAAATTGTCGGCGTCATCGATCTCCGGGTTCTCCGTGGCCTTGTATATGGCATGTTTGAGGGAAAGCTCAAAGGCGTGTCGATAGAGAAAGATGACCGGATATGCCTCGAACTTCGAAAATCCGCGCCTACGCAGTAGTGACCTTGTGAGAGTTTCTGCCGCTTTTCTATAACCATTCGCAAACACATTTAACGCTCCCTTGGGATCCCCGCAAAAGTAGAAGCCAAATGTGCCGCGACCACCGCTCTTGTTATAGAAGCTCGTAATGCAGTTCTGCCTCGCCCCTAGGCATCCAACTTCATTCCACACTTGCGAACTCTCGCGGTCGTAACAGGCATCCGCAAGGCGGCGAGCAGCCGCGCCACGATTGTCGAGTAAGGCGATACTCATTATAGGACCAGAGGCAGTGGAGTAAGAACAATTCAGTGGGGTACGTCAGGGCACGACTTCAGTCGTGCCGTAACGAGCGGCTGTAATCACGCTTCCGATCTGCCGAAGGCGGGAGCGCAGCGCCAGCGGAGCGACTTGAATGAATTGCTCTTAAGTCCGAGCGTAGTGCAAAGTCCCGCTGTGGCTTCGCCTGCGCTTGGGCCTACGGCAGTAAGGAAAGGATTATCTTCCGCTTATTTTAGGCACGGTTGAAACCGTGCCCTGACGAAGGCAAAAGCAGTCGGCGGAACAATCGGTCCATTTTCAAGCATACGAAAAAAACCCACGGCACAAGAATCGTGCCGTGGCTACCATCAACCCTTTAAGATTCCAAATTGGCACTTAAAGGCTTAACTTCTTCCTGGAATTCGGCGGCCATTCAACGTATGGAATGCATTCACAATGCGATCATCCCACTACGCGATCATGGGGTTGGCTTTTTCAGGGTTGATGCCTAACTCGCCTACGGCTTTGGCTACTGTTTCGGCGGGGATGCGGCCGCACTTCGACAGCTCGTGCAGGGCGGAGAGGGTGATGGACTCGGCGTCCACCTCGAAGTGGCGGCGCAAGTGCTGGCGGTTGTCGCTGCGCCCGAAGCCGTCGGTGCCGAGCGAGTGCAGGCGCGTGCCCAGCCACGGCGTGATCTGGTCGGGGACGATCTTCATGTAATCGGTGGCCGCGATTACCGGGCCTTCGGTCGAATCGAGCAGCGTGTTGACGTAGGGCTTGCGCGGCGATTCCGCCGGGTGCAGAAGGTTCCAGTGCTCGCAGTCGAGCGCGTCGCGGCGCAGTAGGTTGAAGCTGGTTGCGCTCCATACGTCCGCCGACACCCCGTACTTCTCAGCGAGAATCTGCTGCGCGCGCAGCGCTTCGCGCAGGATGGGGCCGCTGCCCAGCAGTTGCACGCGCAGCGGGCTTCCCTTCTTACTCTCAGCGTCTTTATTCGCCACGGCTTCACCAGCCGCAGATGGCGCCGCGCGGAACATGTACAACCCGCGCAGAATGCCTTCGCGCACTCGCGTCTGCCCGCCAGGCTGATCGGCCGGCATGGGCGGCATGGCGTAGTTCTCGTTGTACATGGTGATGTAGTAGAAGATGTCTTCCTGATCGACATACATGCGCCGGATGCCGTCTTCCACGATGATCGCCGTCTCGTAGGCAAACGCGGGATCGTAGATTTGGCACGTCGGCACGGCGCTGGCCAGCACCGGCGTGTGGCCGTCCTGATGCTGCAAGCCCTCGCCGGCGAGCGTGGTGCGGCCCGCCGTGCCGCCCATCATGAAGCCCTTGCAGCGCGAATCGGCGGCAGCCCAAATTAAGTCTCCGATGCGCTGAAATCCGAACATCGAGTAGTAGGAGAAAAATGGAATGGTGTTGATGCCGTGCGTGGCGTAGGCCGTGCCGGCGGCGATGAAGGAGGCCATCGACCCGGCCTCGGTGATGCCCTCCTCGAGAATCTGCCCGTTCTTGGCCTCGCGATAATAAAGATAAACGTCGGAATCGACCGGCTCGTAGAGCTGGCCCTGGCTGGCGTAGATGCCCACGGAGCGGAACAGCGAATCCATGCCGAAGGTGCGCGCCTCGTCGGGGATGATGGGCACGATGAGCTTACCCACGTTGGGATCGCGCAGCAGCAGCGTCAGCACGCGCACGAAGGCCATGGTGGTGGAAACTTCACGGCCACCGGAGCCTTCCGTGAATTCCTTGAAGGTCTCGGCGGCGGGCGCGGTGATGGGCGTCGAGCGGACCTTGCGCTCGGGCAGGTAGCCGCCCAGCGCTTTGCGTCGCTCGTGCAGATACTTGATCTCCTCGGTCTCATCCGAAGGCCGATAGAACGGCGTGTCCTCAATGTGCTGCTCGGAGATGGGAATATCGAAGCGCGAACGAAACTCCTTCAACTCCTCTTCATTCATCTTCTTTTGCTGATGGGTGATGTTGCGGCCTTCGCCAGCCTCGCCGAGGCCGTAGCCCTTGATGGTCTTGGCCAGAATCACGGTCGGCGTACCGGTGTGCTCGATGGCATTCTTGTACGCCGCGTAAACTTTTTCGGGATCGTGGCCGCCGCGGCGCAGCCGCTTGAGCTGCTCATCGCTCAGGAACTTCACCATCTCGGCCAGCTCGGGATTTTTGCCGAAGAAATGCTCTCGCGTATAGCTGCCCGGCCGCACCGCGTAATTTTGGTAGTCGCCGTCCACGGCCTCTTCCATGCGCTGTTGCAGCAAGCCATTCGCATCGGCGGCGAGCAGCGGGTCCCAGTCATTACCCCACACGACTTTAATCACATGCCAGCCGGCGCCGCGGAAAGCGGCCTCGAGTTCCTGAATCACCTTGCCGTTGCCACGCACAGGACCGTCGAGCCGCTGCAAATTGCAGTTGACGACGAAGATCAAATTGTCGAGTTTTTCGCGCGCGGCGAGCGTGAGCGCGCCCATGGACTCCGGCTCGTCCGTCTCGCCGTCGCCGAGGTAGGCCCACACCTTGCGCTCGCCGCAACTGTGCAGTCCGCGATTTTCGAGATAGCGGTTGAAGCGCGCCTGATAAATTGCCGCGATGGGTCCGATGCCCATTGACACGGTGGGGAACTGCCAGAAGTTGGGCATCAGCCAGGGATGCGGATACGAACTCAGCCCCGGTGTGGCACGCAACTCGTGGCGAAAATTTTCCAGATGCGAAACGTCCAGGCGGCCTTCCAGAAACGCGCGCGCATAAATGCCCGGTGAGGCATGGCCCTGGAAGTAAACCAGATCACCGCATCCCTCTTCATTGCAGGCATGAAAGAAATGGTTGAAGCCGACTTCGAGTAACGTCGCCAGCGACGCGTACGTAGAGATGTGTCCGCCGATGCCGGCATCCTCTTTATTGGCGCGCACCACCATGGCCAGCGCGTTCCAGCGGATCAAACTTTTTATGCGGCGCTCCAGCTTGCGATTGCCTGGATAGGCCGGCTGATGGTCGCGGCGGATGGTGTTGACGTAAGGCGTGTTGGTGGCGAACTGGCGCGAGTAACCCTGATGACTCCAGAAACCGAGCAGGCTGGAGAGAATCTGCTGCACCGCCTCGGGACCTTCATCATCAAGAACTTCCTTGAGTGACTCGACCCACTCGTGCAGCTCTTCCCGGCTCAACTGCGACTTCGCTTCTGAAATGCGGGCCGAGATCAATTGTTCGTCTGACATGGAGCGAGCCACCTCCGGGGTGTGTGTTTCGCGAACGTAATCCCAATCGATTCCGCGTGCTCAGCCTTGGCCGGATTGCCTGACCGGCGGCCGGCCTAGCGCCCAAGCGGCGCGTTGGGATCGTAGAAATATCCAGTGCGCGTGCGCACGGTTAACTTGCCGCGCTGCTTCGATGTCGCGGTCACCTTCAGCGTGCGGAATCCGCGCGGCGTGCCCGGCGGCACCTGGAAACCAAGCACGTACTGATTGCGAATGTCATGAGCGATCATCTGGCCGAGCAACTGCACCTGCTCCACGCCCTGCGGAAAGTAGGCGACACCGCCGGTAACCTTGGCCGCCTCGGTCAGAAATTTCTCGGCGTTGCGGCGGCGCGCGTTGGTCTCCTGGCTGAGCAAACCAATGGTGTAAACCGTCACATCGGACTTTTGCAACAGGGCCAGTAGCACCGGCAGCGTAATTTCGCTGGAATCGTCTTCGCCGTCCGTCAGCAGCACAATCACTTTCTTGTCGCGGTGCGCCTTCTTCATCTGCTCAACGCCCACGCGCAGCGCGTCCATCACCGCCGTACCGCCGAACAGGCGCGTGCGATTCAGCGCGCCTTCCACCTTGGCAAAGTCGTTGGTGAAACCCTGCACCAGATCGACGGTATCCTTGAAATCCACGTAAAATACTTCGTCCTGTTCGTTGCTGCCGCGCATCAGCTCGACCGCACCGGCCACGCTCTGCACGCGTTTGTCGATCATGCTGGCGCTGGAATCCATCACCAGGCCGAGCGACACGGGGACATCGCGATTGGTGAACTCGGAGAGCTGCACCGGCTTGCCATCCTGAAACACCTGGAAGCTGTCGCGCCCCAGCCCGCTGACCAGCCGCCGCTTGCCGTCGAACACGGCCACGTTCAGCGTCACCAGATCAATGGAGGCGCGGAACAGCACGCCGCCGGCATCGTCGTCCAGCGGGGGCGGCGGAGGCATCTGCGCCAAGCTCCCGCGCGTTGCCAGGATTAAGATTGCGGCTGGTATGAAGGAGAGAATGCCACGGAGCCACCGCAGATTCCTAGAGTTCGCCATATCCTCACTATTTTACAGCTTAATAAGAGATCGCGCAGTCAGTCATTTCAAAGTTTGCTATTGCCCATTTAGGCGCAAGGTCGCGGCTCTGTCACGCCATCTTTTTCACCCGCTGGAATCAGGGCATAATAGGTAGTTGCCGCACCGCAATTAATTTTCACCAACAGGAGACACGCCATGCAATTCGCCAGGGAAAGTTTATTGAAGCTGATCACCGAGACCTCCACTAACCTCCCGCCTGACGTGCGCCAGGCCATGGCCGCCTCATTGCGCAAGGAGAAGTCACCGTCGCAGGCTTCGCTGGCGCTGAACGTGATCGCCAACAATATTGATATGGCCGCGTCGAACGAAGGTCCAATCTGCCAGGACACCGGCATGCCCACCTTCTTTATCCATACGCCGGTGGGCTTCAATCAGATAAAATTTCGCGCCGACATTTTACACGCCATCGCCGAGGCCACCAAGCGCGGCAAGTTGCGCCCCAACTCGGTGGACCCCATCACCGGCAAGGGCACGGCTGACAATATAGGACCCGGCACGCCGGTCATCCACTTTGAGCAATGGGAGAAGGACGACGTCGAGGTGAAGCTGATCCTGAAGGGCGGCGGCTGCGAGAACAAGAACATTCAATACTCCGTGCCCTGCAACCTCGATCATCTGGGCCGCGCCGACCGCGATCTGGAAGGCATCCACAAGTGCATCATCCACGCCGTGTGGCAGGCGCAGGGACAGGGCTGCGCGCCCGGCTCGCTCGGCGTGTGCGTTGGTGGCGACCGGACCTCGGGTTACGAAGAGGCCAAGCGGCAGCTCTTCCGCACGCTCGATGACGTGAACCCCGATCCCGTGCTGGCCAAACTTGAAAGTGAAATTTTGGACGAGGCCAACCGCCTGGGCATTGGGACGATGGGCTTCGGCGGTCAGGTCTCACTGATCGGCTGCAAGATCGGCGTGCAGAATCGCCTGCCCGCGTCGTTCTTCGTCTCCGTCGCATACGATTGCTGGGCCTTCCGCCGCCTGGGGCTGCTGCTCGACGCGCAGTCCGGGGCAATCAAGCAATGGCTCTACCGCGATCCGGCGCGTCCCGTCGAGCGGCTGGCGCAGGAGTCCGGCTTCCCGCTCACCGGACGCGAGGTCATTTTGGAAACGCCGCTCACGGAGGAGAAAGTCCGCGCACTGAAGGTCGGCGACGTGGTGCTGGTCAGCGGCCTCATCTACACGGGCCGCGACGAAGCGCATCATTACATGATGAGGCACGACGCTCCCATGAACCTGAACGGCGCGCTGCTCTACCACTGCGGCCCGGTGGCGCTCAAGGAAGGCGAGACGTGGAAGATCAAGGCCGCCGGCCCCACCACCTCCGCCCGCGAGGAGCCTTACGAAGCCGACATCATCAAGAAGAACGGCATCCGCGCGGTGATGGGCAAGGGCGGCATGGGCGCAAAGACGCTGGCCGCGCTTAAGGAAAACGGCGCGGTCTACCTGAACGCCATCGGCGGCGCGGCGCAGTATTACGCCAATGCCATTCAAAAAGTCGAGGGCGTCTCGCTGATGGAACTGGGCATCCCCGAGGCGATGTGGCACCTGCGCGTGAAAGACCTGATGGCGCTGGTTACCATGGACTCGCACGGCAACAGCCTGCACGCCGAAGTGGAGAAGTCCACCGGCGAAGCGCTGAAGGAAGTCGGCGCGGGAATTAAGTAATTATTTTTTACGTCGTCATCCTGAGCGCAGCGAAGGACCTGCTCTTAGAATTGATTCCGTATGAGTGCATTCAGACCGCGCTAGCCCCGGCAGGGGCGGCAAGAAAGTAGCCCAGGGCGTAAGCCCTGGGTACAGATGCAATCGAGGGGTGAGCCCCGGTAGGGGCGACAGAACGCCGGCGAGCATGATATTCTGTCGCCCCTACTGGGCTTATATCGCAAACGCAACCTAATCCCAGGGCTCACGCCCTAGGCTAGATTCTTTCGCCCCTACGGGGCTTGTATCGCCTACGCAATTGATCCCCACGGCTTGCGCCGTGGGCTACTTTCTCGCCGCCCCTGCCGGGGCTGTGCAATTGACGCTACGCTATGAGGTGTGTTCCATGCTCACCCCAACTGTCCGACAAATCTTCATCGCCCCATCGGCCGACCAGCCGATGCAGGAAGTCTCTGAGGTGATGGCACTCGCGGGCAAGGGCTTGGAGGGCGACCGCTACGCGCTCGGCACCGGCACGTACTCGGCCTCGTCGCGCAACGTGAGACGCCACGCCACGCTGATCGCCTACGATGCCATCGAGACCGCGCGGCGCGCGGGCGGCGAATTCAATCCCAGCGAGACGCGCCGCAACATTGTGATCGAGGGCATCTCGGTCGCTGACATCAACGCGCTGGTGGGCAAGGCCTTCCGCCTCGGCGCGGCGCTGATGAAGGCCGTGGAAATTTGCGTGCCCTGCGAACGCCCTTCGCTGCTCTCGGGCAAATCCGCCTTCAAGGAAACGTTTGAGCAAAGCGGCGGTCTGCGTGTGGAGATTCTGGAAGACGGCCGAATCGCCCAAGGCGATGCGTTGCAAACTTAGAAAAATCCGCAGCGCGATCAGAGTCCCGACCGCAAGGGAGGGGGCAGGCTCAACCGCTGTCCGAACTCAGCCGTGCCCCCTCCCTTGCGGTCGGGACTCTGATCCGATGGGAGACCAATGAAACCGGTGAATATTGCGATTGTGGGAATGGGCACGGTGGGCGGAGCAACCATCCACATTCTGGATGAGAACGCCGCGGAGCTGGAGCGCAAGCTGGGCTTCAAGCTGCATCTGCGCGTGGCGGCGAGTCTGGAAGTCGAGGCGCGCGCGGAGATCGACATGCCCGGCGGCAAGCGGCTCTTAACGCGCGACTGGCGCGAGGCCGTCGAACATCCAGAAGTGGACATCGTCGTCGAAGTGGTCGGCGGGACCAGCATCGCATACGAAGTGCAGAAGGCTGCGCTCGAACGCGGACGGCCCGTCGTCTCGGCGAACAAAGAGTTGCTCGGGCAGCGCGGCGCGGAGCTGGCGCAGATTGCTTACGATCACAAGACTTCGCTGCACATGGAGGCCAGCGCCGGCGGCGGCATCCCCATCCTGAACGCGCTGCGCGAGGGCATCGCGGCGGACCGCATCGAAGCCGTGTACGGAATCCTGAACGGCACTTGCAACTTCATCCTCACCGAGATTGAGAAGACCGGCGCACCGTTTGCATCCATTCTTGCCGAGGCGCAGAAACGCGGCTACGCCGAGGCCAAGCCGGAAGCCGACGTGGAGGGATACGACGCACGCTCGAAGCTGGCCATCGTCGCCAACTTCTGCTTCGGCGCGCGCGTGCCCACTGACGCCATCTATCGCCAGGGCATTACAAAAATCACTCCGACTGACTTCGCCTACGCGCATCGCCTCGGCTACACCATCCGCCTGATCGCGGCGGGCGCGCGCACTGGCGCCCAAGGAAATGACGACTTGTCATTGTATGTCCGCCCCGTGCTGGTGCCGCTGACGGCGATGCTGGCCAAGGTGCAGGGTTCGTATAACGCGATTTGGGTGAAGGGCAAGTACGGAGAAGACACCCTCTACTACGGGCGCGGCGCTGGCAAGCCGACGGGCGTGGCGGTCGTCTCCGACATCATGAGCGCGGCGCGCGATCTGCGCCACGGGTCGTCACTACGAGCCCCCGCCTTCGGCTATTGGGCTCCCCAGGAAATAGCCAAGGTTGGAATCGAGGCCGGCACGCGCCCCTATTTCCTGCGCTTTTTGGTCAAGGACGAAGTGGGCATCATCGCCAAGCTCGCCAACATCATCGCCGATGAGAAGATTAATATCGACGCGGTTTTCGAGGAGCCCAATCAGGATGCCGACAACCTGGCATTCGTCATTTCAGTGAAGCCCACGTCCGAGACCGCTGTCAGCGCGGCGCTGGCCCGCATGGAAAAACTAAGTTTCCTGCGCGAGCCGCCGCTGGCTCTGCCGATGGAAAACATTCTTGCGGGGTGACAGAGCCGCGACAGTCAGGGAGCGGAGGTTGGGGTTTCGTCGCCCATCGCCAAAACCAACCCCCGCTCCCTGACGGTCGCGGCACTGTCACATGCCGTACGCGCGCATGCGCTGATAGACGGCGCGGGTGAGGCGCACGTCGTCCATGCAATACTCGCGAATTTTGTCCCATTCGTTCGCGGCGCTCCAGCCGGCCACCTGCGCGCCGCTGCCCGTTTTGCCGGCGAAGCCCATGATCGCCGCCAGCGTGTCGAGCTTGGCTAATTTGCGCCGCCCCCAGTTCGACCACACCTGCTGCGTGTCGTACACATACGCCGTCGAGTACATCCGCAGATCGAACGACCGCGACGGCTTCACTTTACAGATCACGCTGCGGCCCATAATGTAGGGCAGGTCAAAGCCCATCAGGTTGTGGCCAATCGCGTAATCGCCGGGCTGGATGGCCTTCCAGAAATTTTCAAGGATGCTCGACTCATCCGGCCCCGCCCAATTTAGCTCCTGACATTTATCTTCTGAGGAGTCCGCCGCCGCGCCGCGCTCGGATGCCGGTTTTCCTATGGATAGGCCGATGCAGACGATGCGCCCGAACGACCAGTCGAGCGGCGTGTCGTCAATCCCGTTTTTCTCAAGCGACGGAACGCGCCGCACCAGCTCAGCCCAATGCGCTTTGTCGCATGGCGCGGTTTCAATATCGAGCACCACTTCTCTCATGTTTCCTCCCACCGAATTCATGCCGGTTGACTTGCGCTTCCATCGCATGTTAATTAGCCGTGATGAAGAATACAAGCCGTCCACCGGAGATCATACTCGCCGTGGGCTTGCCCGGCTCCGGCAAATCGACTTACTTCGCGCGGCGGAACATTCATCCGCTGTCGAGCGACACGCTGCGCCTGTTGCTGCTGGATGACGCCAAGGATCAGTCGAGCCCCGCCGTTATCTTCGCCGCGCTGCGCGCACTGCTCCGCCAACGTGTGCAGCTCGGTCGCCGCCGCACGTATGTGGACGCGACATCGCTCACTCCGCGCGAGCGCCGCCCCTACATTCAGATCGCGCGGCGCTACGGCTGCGTGATGCGCGCGCTCTACTTCGACGTGCCGATAGAGGTGTGCCTCGCGAGCAATCGCCGCCGCGCAAGAAAAGTTCCAGAGAAAGCCATGCGCGAGAT
This sequence comes from Acidobacteriota bacterium, assembly GCA_009691245.1. Lineage (NCBI taxonomy): Bacteria > Pseudomonadati > Acidobacteriota > Acidobacteriota bacterium. The sequence continues at coordinate 35,609 of SHUM01000022.1, forward strand.
GGCGCTCAAGCTGGTGCGTCCAACAATTACAGAAGGCTTCTCGCGCATCACCGTGGTGCGTGGGGGATGACACAATCCCGCACGATCTCCGCACAAGCTCCCTGAAAGGGAGCCATAGAATAGCCGGGGGCAACGCCCCCGGAACATACGACAGAAAAGTCCGCCGACCCTGAAAGGGTCGCACCCTCATCAGAACTCTATCGGCTCGCGCGTCTGTACGACCCTTTCAGCGTCGTTTCACATTTTGTGGGGACGCATTCCGGAGGCGTTGCCCCCGGCTATTCTCTGCATCCCCTGCGGGGATGGGGCGCGAGCATGTGGAGGGGGTGCGCGGTGAAGATCCGGGAAATCTAGAATGATTCGTGGCGCTTGCCGGGTTCGCGGCCTTCCACGCGGTCGTAGTGATAGGACGACGACACTGTGCCGATCGCTTCGTTGTAGAGAGTCGTCATGCCCAACACGGCGCGCAGGTCGCGCTGAAATTCGTGTAGTGCCGTCAGCTCCACCGCGCGCGCCGGGACCGTGCATTCACCGGACTTCCAGAATTTCTGGTAGCCGCGATCCAGCAAATGCGCGACGGCTTCACCTGACGGGGTGCCGATCACCACACCGGGCTTGACGCGGAAGCGCGGCTGGCTTTCGGAACCCTGGCCGGAGACTTCGACGGTGGCTGAGCAGCCGTTGCGGCTCACAGCCGTCGCACCGGAAACTTCGACGACAGCGAAGCCGGCGGCCTTCAATTGTTCCTTCCAATTGCTGGGGAGGCTCGCGGGAAGTTGTTTGCTCTTCTTCATTGATTCAGGATCAGGGATTCCGGCTCAGGCGTGAGATTATCCGCGCGTTCATTGACGATGATAGCATGGAGATTGCTCCGGTGCCTGATCCGGCGCAGCGGGACGGTACGCGTGATACCGGCACATCGCGTTGCGTGGCATGGTGGCCGCTCCATGACTGTCGCGGCTCGGATCAAATCAATCGAGGAACCATGTCCGACCTGTCTTGCAGACTGCCGCAGTTCGATCCGCTGCAAAGCGGCGATGAAGAGTCGCGGCTGCGCGATATTCTACTCGCGGCGAAGACCATCGCCGTGGTGGGACTCTCGAGCGACGAACGACGCGCCAGCCACGGCGTTGCGGAGTATATGCAGAGCCAGGGCTATCGCATTATCCCCGTCAATCCAAATGAGCGCGCGGTGCTGGGCGAGAAATCCTACGCCACGCTCGAAGCGATTCCCTTCCCCATCGGCATCGTGGACATCTTCCGCCGCTCGGAATTTGTCGCGCCGTTTGTCGACGCCGCCATTGCGCTGCGCGCCAAAGCCATCTGGATGCAGGAGAGCGTAGTCGATGAAGCCTCCGCGCAACGCGCCCGCGCCGCCGGTCTGGCCGTGGCCATGGACCGCTGCATATTGAAGGACCACATGCGCTGGAAACGCGAGAAGATTGCGTTGTCACGTTAAGCGATCCGGCGTACGCTTGTCCCTGTATGAGGCCGAGCCTGTCGGCTAATCTGTTCGCCAAAATCAGAGGGTCCCATGAAAACATTTGCGCTGCTCGTCGTCCTGTCCGTGTTCGCGCCGCTGGCTTATTCACAGAGCGGATACCATCTCACCAAAAAGGTCGCCCTACCCGGCGACGGTGGCTGGGACTATGTCAGCGTGGACAGCGTGAATCGGCGCCTCTATGTCTCGCACGGCGTGCAGGTGGAAGTGCTCGACGCAGACACGGGCGCCATCGTCGGCAACATTCCCGCGCCGACGGTTGATCCCGCCGGCAAGCCGGTGGCGCAAAATGTGCATGGCGCCGCCGTAGTGCCCGAGCTGGGCCGCGGCTTCACCACCAACGGTCGCGCCGCCACCATGACCATATTTGACCTGAAGACCTTGAAGATTATTCAGGAAGTTCCCATCGCGCCTGGCCCGGACGGTTTTCTCTTCGATCCGGCTACGCGCCGTGTGTTTTCCTTCAGCCGCTCCTCCAAAAATGCCAGCGCGGTGAATGGCGCGGAAGGGACCGTCGCGAGAATACTCGATCTCGGCGGAGTGCCGGAAGCGGCGGCGGCGGATGGCAAGGGCAATGTGCTGATCACGATTCAGGATCAGGATCGCATCGTGAAATTTGACTCGAAGAAACTAGAGATTACCGACTCTTGGCCCGTGGCGCCCGCCTGCACGCAGCCCACCAGCATGGCCATTGATCGCAAGAACTCGCGCCTGTTCGTCGGCTGCCGCGGCAAGCAGTTCATCGTCATGAACACGGAGACCGGAAAGGTGCTGACGACCCTGCCCATCGGACAGGGTACCGATGCCGCGACGTATGATCCCGACACGCGCCTTATCTTTATCTCCAACGGCGAAGGCACGGTTACCATCATTCATCAGGAAACGCCGGACAAGTACACCATCGTGGAAACGCTGAAGACCGAAGAGGGCGCCAAGACCATGGCACTCGATCTGAAGACGCACCGCATCTACGTCGCCACTGCCGATCGCTCCACGCCTCCCGCGCCTGCCCCCGGCGAGCAGCCAGCCGCGCGCGTGGTCGCCCCCGGCACCTTCCGCGTGCTCATGTACGATAAGAATTAAGCGGCCATCCGAGCCGCAACAGTGATGGAGCGGCTACCATGTTGAGCGAACGGAATCACTCGCTCAATTCTTCGGCGGGGATGATGCCGATCTGGCCATTGGCCTCTTCGACGAGATGGCCGGCGGGGACTTCGTTGTCGTGGCCCATCACGCAGAGCCACTTCTCGCGCACCGCGCGCGGCAAGATACGCCGCTTGGTCTTGAGCGCCTCAGTCGGGTGCAGATCGTAGGCGGCGATCCATGCGTAATTAAAGTGATGACGAGTGGGAGTGAGATCGCCGAGGAACGCTACTTTCTGATCACCGGCTTGAATGAGTACGCCTTGTGTGTCAAGTGAGTGGCCGGGCAACACGAGTAACTCAATGCCCGGGATGATGAGTCTCTCGCCGTCGGTCAGCTCCCAGCGCGGCTCTTCCAGCGGAATGAAATCCTCCGGGAGAAAACTCCCCTGATCGCGCTGCGTGGTAAAAACCTGCGCGCGCTCCCACTCCTTGCGCTGCGACCAGTAGCGCGCATTGGGAAAAGTAGGGATGATCGCGCCATCAGGCCTGCTCCCATTCACGTCGCCCTCGCGAATGGTGTTCCAGCCGGCGTGATCAAAATGCAGATGGCAGTTGACCACGTCAGTGATGTCCTCCGGCTTCACGCCCTTTGCGCGCAGATTATCGAGCAGCGTGAGCGGCTGCTCCACGCTGTAGCGGTCGCGGAATTTGTCTGACTGCTTGTTGCCCTGCCCGCTGTCAATCAGGATGGTGCGCTTGCCGTCGCGCACCAGCAGACAGCGCACCGCCAGCCTCATGCGGTGGCGGTCGTCCACAGCGACACGCTTCTCCCAAATCGTGCGCGGGACCACGCCGAAGATCGATCCGGCGTCCAGCCAGAAGTGCCCGTCCATTACCATGTCAATCTGATAATCGCCAAGAATCATGAGACAAGTCCAGAAGTCAGGAGTTAGAAGTCAGGAGACAGAAGTCCGCCCGAACCATTATCAAACTGAAGCGATGCTCGATTCAATTGGATTAGCAGTCGCATCAAAGAATTTCAACTGGGAAGATTGGCTTGCGCGCGCCGTGACGGATGTGTAGTATCCCGACCGACTTCTGCTTTTCGATCATGCGAAAGATGATGCGATAGACATGCGGCTTGCGTCCATAGAGCAACTGGCGGAGGCGGGTCGACTCAGGCGCACGCGGGCAGCGATTCGGTCGCTCCTCCAACGTGAGGATGGCCCTCTTGAGGCCGAGATACCAGCGCTGCGCCGCCGCTGAATGCCCTGCGTTGATCTCATCGAATAAGTAAGCGAGATCGCGCATGGCGCGCCTGGAAAGTTTAACCGCGTAAGCCACGGCTGGCCTCGAACGCGGCAAAGAATTCCCGCGCCGGAACCGATCTCCCCTTGCGTGCATCCTCAAGACCCTGACGGATGCCCTCCTCCGGGGAGACGCGCGCGGCGATATCGAGCAAGCGCTGATAAGCCTCGGCATCCTGCACGACGGCAGCCGCCTTGCCCTTGACGGTCAGGACCACGGGCCGCTTGCTCTTCTTGAGTTGCTTCATGAAGTCGCCCGACCGCCGCCGGAAAGTCGTGAGCGATTGAATGTCCTGGGTCAGATTCAGCATTCCCGCCTCCGCGCTAACATGATAGCACCTTTTTAGGTGCTTGATAGGTTATGCAACCAAAGATGGCGTGCTGATACGCAGTCTGCAATCGAATCTTCCTGCGGGACAACGCCGAAGATCGATCCCGCGTCGAGCCAGAAGTGACCGTCCATTACCATGTCAATCTGATAATCGCCAGGAATCATGAAGGCCTCCTGAGAAACTCTGAGCAAGCGGTCAGGAAACTGATTACGGCCTGAAGAGACAGAATATATCCAGCGGGGCAGCCAAGCAATCGGCATCCGTGAACGCGGAGCCAGACTGGCTGGACATACGTACAGGAATACTGTACGCTTGATAGCAAGGAGGAACACCATGCCGATCGAGACCACCTATACAAACTTGCGAGAAGGGCTGGCTGGTTTCCTGGACCGCGTAATTGATCAGCAGGAAGTTGTGATCATTCACCGCCGTGGCGCAAAGGATGTCGCGATGATACCGGCGGATGAATTGTCCAGTCTCGCAGAGACGGCGCATTTGCTGCGTTCGCCAAGAAATGCCAAACGATTGCTGACAGCCCTGGCGCGAGCTGAAAAGAGAAAGCGCAAACCAGAGACGCTTGGCAAGCTGCGGCGGGAGTTGGGGCTTGGCGAAACCGCTTGAGCGCAAGGCTGTGTTCGTCGAAGAGTTCCGCGAGGACCTGCAGTACTGGGTGAAAACAGACAGGCGTACGGCCTTGCGAATCCTGGAACTCGTCGAAGCGGTACTGCGCGATCCCTTCGCCGGCATCGGCAAGCCGGAGCCACTGAAGTTCGTTCTGGCAGGGTGCTGGTCGCGGCGGATTACCCAGGAACACCGTCTCGTTTATCGCGTCAGCGAAAAGCGAATCGATTTTCTCCAGGCCCGCTATCACTACTGACCCGCATGGAGATCCCGCCTGTTTCAGTCGAAAGTCCACTCGCCTAACGCTTCTGCCGTCTTGTTCAACTTGGAATGGTCGCGACAAATTACTTTGCCGGGGGGTTGGCTTCTGGTTTGGAACTGCCTCCTCGAAACAAATCGATAAAGCTCTGACTTGGCGCGGAATCCTTTCCGATATCCTGAAATATGCGGAGCGGATCCCGTGCGAGAATTTCTATAGTCCGTTGTGCCATTAGCGTCATTGCAGTGTTTCCATCTTCAAGGTCAACATTCGCGAGATACGCCATGTGGTCTCGGTAGCCAGCGAAGGCCTTCGATGTCGCTTCTTTGAAGGCATAATCCTCTTGAACCATAAGGGTATTCACGTATTGTATGGCGGAGACCCAACCAAGCCAAATCAAAGGGGCGCCAAGCGCCACTTTTTGCAGAATCTGTTGCCACAAAGGCGCTGCCATTGGGACTGGGTTTAGTTTTTGCAATTCAATCAACTCATAGGAAAGAAATGTTAGGGACCCGATGCTTATAATGAAAACGGCCGCCCATGCGCGTTTGGCTATCTCCAATTGATGTACTCGCCCCGCAAACGCAGACGCAAGTCCCGCGCTTGCTCCCTTGGGAAGGAGATCGGCAATGAGTTGTTCCTGTTTCGTAGCTTTGATAATGATGGCATCGAGTTCAATTTTCTGCTTCGCTATTACTCCCGCTGTTTCCTCAGTTCCGGTTAGAAGCCCCGCTGCACTTGATTTGAGAGTCTCGAGCTGGGATGCGGATTCCTGTGTCTGGGAAAGTGCTTCCGCGGCTTTCACTTTGTGTCCCGTTGTAGCTGTTGCCCCTTCCTCTGCTTCCTTGCTCCAGCCATCAATCTGTGATTCGACCTCTCCCAAGCTTGCAATCCTTTGCTCAACCACTTCAAGTAGCTGCGATTTTGTGGCTAGTTCCCGTTGAGCAGTGCCTAAGAGTGCCAGCGCTTCAGAAAGTTGGGAAGCCAAATCGGCGACGAATGCTCTATCAGGCTGTGCTTCGGAGAATATCAAGTTGGTGTGAAGTGCAGAAATACATTGGTTGATCCCCGCGATAAAGGATGGGAAATGTCCGAGCTCACCTCTCGAAAGTGCTTGAGCAGCGGCGGTTGCCCCTGCCAATGATGTGGCCGCCAAGGAGCGCGAAAGATGAAACCTGGGCGCAAATCCGCTCCGGGCACGCGAACGGTCAAGCCAATGACCTATTGACCTAACCGCTTCGTCGAGTTGTTCAAGACTCACACCAGACAACTGTGCCTGATAAGCTGTGGGATTAGGCGCTAATTCCGCGCACGTTTTCTCCCAAGCCGCAAGGAGTTGTTGCTATTGATCTCTTATTGCATCCATCTTGAACCTCTATTCAGCACTATACTCCATAGTTCCCCAACGAACTTGGACACCCTCCTAAAAAGACAACCGGAGTTTCACGCACCATGTAGGCGAATATACAGTCCCCCAATAGTGGTTTTTTGCTTTTGCGTGGAACAAAATCCCACGGCATAACAAATCGTGCCGTGGCTACCCAGACCAATCTTCGCGGATGCCGGCGAGGGCGATGCGCAGGTCGCCATGGCGCTCGGGCGGGATGAGGCCGATCTTTTTGATGACCGCGATGGCGGTGGTGTAGAGGTCTATGGGGTCCGAGGTGCGGCGGCGTTCGAGCAGGCGCACGCGCCAGCCTTTGAAGGATGCAGAGGCGATGCGGCGCACGTCCACGCGCAGGCGCGGCGTGTTCAGCGAGCGCCGCACGGCGGCGGCGATTAAGTCGGCGAGAGGGGCGCGAGACGAAATCATCCCGGAAGGCATCCATGCGGCAACTTCGATCTCACGGGCAAGCGAGGAGGGCGGCGGAACTTCCAATCCGTCCTCACGCATACCGCGAATGTGAATCTCAATGGCTTCCCGGATCAGCCGTTCCGTTTCCTCGACCGTGTCTCCAGCCGCAACGCAGCCGGGCAGGTCCGGCACATAGGCGCTGCAATTGTTTTCCCCTTGTTCAATCAGCACGGCATATTTCTTCATGCTACTGCTCTCCTTCCAATCCCGCCTGCCGCAGAATACTCTTCAAAGTCTTCGGGTGCAGATCCTGGCCGGGATGTCCCGTGACCATCAACGCAGCCCTTCTTCACGGGATGCTTGTAGTGCCGGTGGCTGCCTTCCTGCCCGATGGAGTACCAGCCATCGTTTTCAATCAGCCGCATCACATCCCGAATTTTCATGGCTCATTATATCGAGCCGGCGGCGCCGATGTTGCCGCCGTAATCTCAGTCCGTATCGCACGCATTCACTAGGGACAGATACGCAAGCAGATATTCCGTCTCACGTCTCCGAATAAAGGAGGGCGTGAAGAGTGCGCAAATCGGGCGCCCTGGTGAAGCCGAACGTGTCCGCTTGCTCACGCGCGCGGCTCTGTGCTCCGGAGGCAGGCAGGAATGCCTGCCCCACTTACTTCTTCTCGGCGGCGTGGGCGCGGGCGGCTTCCATGCCCTTCAGCGTGGCTTCCAGTGCGCCGGGTGCGCGCTGCTCAAACCATATTTGCTGGCGCTCGGCCATCAGTTCCAGGTTGCGGACGTACAGGGGATTCTTGCGCGTCTCGCGAAATGCCGCGACGACTTTCTTCACGCGTATCCAGGTGAGCATGCCTTCCAGATTGGTCTCGAAGTAGAGGTCTTCGTCGATCATGCCGCGATTGACGATGGCCGCCACCATGTCCCAGTAAGTAATCACCTGGCGGTAGTGCGCGTTGGTCTCGCTGCCCAGCGGACAGATTTCCAGAAAGCCCTTCAGGTCTTCCGCCCAAAAACTGGCCAGCAGCCAGGCGCGTCCCTTGCGCAGCTTCTCTTCGCGGCGCAGGTCGTAAATCTTGATCAACAGTTCCGCGTTATGCGGTTCCAGACGAACCATATTTACCTCGTATGCGAAATCGGCGGAGTCATCGAATAGTTTTGAACCAAAATTTTCTGAATCCAAATTTTCCGAATCGTCCGAAGATTCAAAATTTACCAAATAATTACTTCCATTCATCATACCCGACAGGTGCGAAGTGGCGGGAAAGCTGATCTGAAGTCCCCCCACCCCCCCGAACCCTCAACCCCGAATCCCCAATCCCCAGTTTGTCAATCTGGTCAGAGTGGCCAGCACCGTGAAAGTGTGCACTTTGGGCAGAACCGCAAAAACCGACAATATGTCAGGCTATTTTTTGAGTGCGGGAATGTGGTCGATTCCCCCGAAGTAGGGGCGCAGCGCCTCGGGGATTTCGATGCTGCCGTCCGCCTGCTGGTAGTTCTCGACGACGGCGATCCAGGACCGCCCGGTCGCCAGGCCGCTGCCGTTCAGGGTATGGACCAGCTCCGACTTGCCTTTCGTCCCGGTGCGGAAGCGGATGCCGGCGCGGCGCGCCTGGAAGCTCTCGAAGTTGCTGCAGGAGGAGATCTCGCGATACTCGTTCAGGCCCGGCAGCCACACTTCAATGTCATAGGTCTTGGCGCTGCCGAAGCCCATGTCGCCAGTACACAGGGCCATCACGCGGTAGGGCAGGCCGAGCTTCTGGAGCAGCGCCTCGGCGTTGCTGGTCAGCCGCTCCAGCTCGTCATAGGAGTGGTCGGGGTGCGCGAACTTCACCATCTCCACCTTCTGGAACTGGTGGTTGCGGAAGACGCCCTTCATGTCCTTGCCATAGGTGCCCGCCTCGCTGCGGAAGCACGGCGTGTAGGCCGCGAGGTTGATGGGAAGCTCGGCGGCGTCGAGCGTTTCACCACTGTAAAGATTGGTTACTGGCACTTCCGCGGTAGGGATGAGCCAGTAGTCGGAGCCCTCCAGCTTGAAGAGGTCATCGGCGAACTTCGGCAGTTGTCCCGTGCCGAACAGCGCCGCCGAGTTGACGATGGCGGGCGGCAGGACTTCGCGATAGCCGTGCTCGCGGGTGAGCGTGTCCAGGAAGAAGTTGGCCAGAGCTCGTTCCAGGCGCGCGCCGCCGTCCCAATAGACGCCGAAGCGAGCGCCGGCGATCTTCGCGCCGCGCTCCATGTCCAGGATGCCGAGCTGCTCGCCGAGTTCCCAGTGCGCCTTGGGCTTGAAGGCGAACTCACGCGGCGTGCCCCAGCGGCGAACTTCCACGTTGTCCGCTGCGGAGCGGCCCACGGGGACAGTCTCGTGAGGAACATTGGGATAGGTGGTGAGTATCTCGCGCAACTCTTCGTCCACCTGCTTGACCTGATCATCGAGCAGCTTGATGCGGTCTGAGATACCGCCCATCTCCGCGATGATGGCGCTGGCGTCCTCGCCCTTCTTCTTGAGCGCGCCAATCTGATCGCCAGCCTTGTTGCGCTGGCTCTTGAGCAACTCGACTTCGGTGAGCAGGCGGCGGCGGCTGGAATCCACCTCGCGAAAACGGTCGAGGCGCAGCGCCGAGCCGCGTTCGGCCAGCTTGCGCTCAACCAGTTCGATATTATCCCTTACAAACGACAGGTCCAGCATGGGCTACGCACTCCGCGCACGGTGACTTTTTGGGCTTACGGGCATGGGCCCCAGACTCGGCCGGAAGCACCCTTGATAGCATTTCAACTAATTCATAACAAAGGAACAAACCACAATATCCCACACTTATGGTATACTCTTCTACTTTGCTGTTGCTGAGGAAGTGCCACATTGCATGCAACCGAGTTAAGCTGTGGCTCATCTACTACATAGTAGCAGAACTGTAGAATGTTCGCTCCGCCCCGCCGGCAGAATTGGCGAGTAAGCAAGACGCCGGAGGGTTCGAGGAAGGATGCACAAAAATGCGAACTGCCGCACGCAGTAAAACTGAAGCACGGGGAAAACCTGATGCACGAGGCCGCAAGGTAACCGCCATCCCGCGCAGTCATGGCCGCAAGAGCAAAGTCCCTGCCGCGTCGCTGCATAGCCAAGGCGTGGCCGTGTCTGTGGATGAGCGCGTCGAGGATTTGATCCGCCGCTACCCGGCGCTCGGACGCTCGCTTGGCGTACTGGTATTTGAAGGCAAGAAACGCATCCGCGATTTTCCGCCCGCCGAGCAACTGCGCATTCTGCGCATGGTGCTAGCGCTAAAGAAGGCCTCTGGGGGATAGACATCCCCCAGTTTTTTTTATCCACTGTAACTTTTTACCACCAATCATATTGTTTCCTCCCCTGAAAATCTTGTATCCTGATTAGCTGTGGTTGCGAACGGGGCGCGGTCTGCCACGATCCAAAGACACTGGAGCAGTCGCAAGACCACTTCAAACAAATCGGGCCGAGAAGCCCGCAGCATCGAGGGGAGAATATGGCATACGTAATCGCTGAACCTTGTATTGGAACTAAAGACACGGCCTGTGTGGACGCCTGTCCGGTGGACTGCATTCATCCGAAGAAGGACGCGCCCGGCCATGCCGAGGCCACTCAGCTCTACATTGATCCGGCCGAGTGCATTGACTGCGGCGCATGCGTCCCGGTATGCCCGGTGACGGCCATCTTCGCGCTGGACGAACTGCCCGAGAAGTGGAAGCACTTCACCGAGCTGAACGCCCAGTACTTCGCAAAGTAAGTTGGCGAAGTTTACTTCCCTGCTCGTATAGGTTGTGCGTTTCCTCTCTAGTAATTGGTCTAGTAATTGGCGGGAGTTTCGTATCCGAAGCTCCCGCCTCATTCCCATTCCTTCCTAAAGCCAGCCCGCACCAACTCCGCGCCAAAGCCTCCCCATACCATCCCGCCGCCGAACTCGGCTAGTACGTCCTATTCACAAATAAGGTCCTTTGATCCATTCCTGTATCAATTCAGTTGAACCAGAATCGAATTAGCAAGCATGATGGGAGGGAAATGATTATGCGCCTCTGGTTTGATTGTTCGCACAAGAACACCACGTTTCCAATCACTCTGCCTGATCACGCGCGCAAAGTGCCTGCGACGGTCAACGGGTCCGCGCACCGCACGTACATTGCGTGCCTCGACTGCGGCAGAGAGATTCCCTATAGCTGGGAAATGATGAAACCACTGCCGCGCCGGCTCGCTGCGCTCAAGGCCGTAGTGGCTAGCCAAATCCGAACTGCTGCCTGATTGCCAGTGGTGCTGGAGCGGAATTTGCCGTAATCCATCCCGCGATCAACCGTTGCGAGCCTCAACTCGATTGCTATCGGCCCCCTTACTCCCGTCTATAACTTGTTGCGCCCCTGCTCTGGAGAATCACGAACTGGCGGAGTTCCATATTGCGCTTAATGAGCAGCAAGCGTAATATTGAGGACGGGCAGGCGAAAGGCCACTTTCCCCGCTATCATTTAATATTGATTCAGGACAGGAGAAGGAAATGAAGATTCGGTATTCTCTCCGAGGGATGGTTCGCCTCGCATTGATCATGTTTTCAATTTATCAAATGCCGCTGCGGGCGCAGACACCAGCGAAAGTGCGCATCACCGCCAGCCTCAGCGACGTTTCCATCAACAAGATTCCCTTTATCGTCGCCGAGAACGAAGGGCTGTATGCCAAGTACGGACTGGAAGTGGTGATGACTCCGTTCAGCGCCAGCGCCGCGCGAGTCCACGGCGTGCCGGACAACGTGCCCAAGAGCGTGCGCGACGCAGTCGTCGGTCCCAACATCTCGATCGGCGGCGGCGCGCCCGGCATGTGGGACAAAGCAATTTCATCGGAGCCCAACGACCGCGTGATCATCGGCACCACGGATGACATCGTCCACTGGGACATCGTCGCGCAGCCGGAGTTCAAACGACTTGAGGACTTGAAGGGCAAGCGCTTCGCTATCTCCGGCCTGTCGGCCTGCACCGGCACCGTCGCGCTGGTCGTGGCCAAGCACATGGGCTGGGATCCGGTGCAGGACATGGCCATCCTGGAAGGCAACTACAGCATCACCCCGCTGCAGAAGCGCTGGACCGATGCGCTGATCGCCTACGAAGTCCCCCTGGCCATGGCTATGAAGGCGGGCTATAAGCCGCTCGACCTCGACATGCGCAAGTGGAATGAGAAGATTCCCTGCAACGGTATCTGGACATCGAAGTCATGGGCTCACGCCAACAAGGCCACCGTCATCGCCTATTTGAAGGCGGTTACCGAAGCCATCTCGATGATGAAGAAGGACAAGGAAGTGGCCTTCCGCGCCATCGCCAAATATTACGACTTCAAAGACCGCGAGCAGCAGCAGGTCATCTACAACGGCGCCAAGGAAATGCCGCGCAAACCGTATCCGTCCGTCGAGGGAATCAAGAACGCCATGAAGCTCTACGACGGCGCCGCCATGCGCCGCTTCAAGGCCGAGGACTTCTACGACGACAGCTTCATGAAGGAGCTGGACCAAAGCGGCTTTATCGACAGCCTGTACAAGTAGGATTCCTAAAAGCGAATGGGCGGGGCCGATCGGCTCCCGCCCATTTTTTTTTGCGCCAGGAATGCGCATCCGCCAGAACAATTACTTGGCAAGTGTCGGCGGCTGGTGCTGGATTGGTTCGGGGACGCGGTCGCGGTCGAGCGGCTCCAGCTTGAAGGTGAACTCGACGGGCGCGGTTTGCGGCAGGTAGCATATCTTATCGTCGCAGGCCTGGTAGCGCAGCTTGCCGCGGACCTTCAGCGTCTTATCGCCATCCAGAATGGGCTTCAGGATCGACTCCGCCGCCAGCGTGATGTCCTGCGTCAGGCGGAACTTCGCTTCGTACACCGGGACGATCTCATTGATGGCCGGCAGCAGCAGCAGCTTGCCCTTGGGATAGTTCACGTCTTTCGCGACGTAGTTTGCAGACGCTTCGAGTTCCCACTTGATGGGGATGTAGTTCTTCACCTCCGGCGTGTAGACATGCATTTTCGGCGGCAGCACGAAGTCGGCGACCAGAGTCAGGCGCAGATTGGGTCGAACGACATCCGTGGTCGGATAGTAGCGGACTTCCAGATAATCCGTCTTCACCACGGTCTCCCTGGTTCCTTCCACCGACCCGAATTCCTTTAACAGTATGGTCGGCGTCGTGTAGCGGTCCTGATAGCGGTCCTCGAAGTACTTCGACTTCACCGTGCCGCTCGCGTCCACGATGAACGTGCCGGGATACGGCACGCCCGCCCACAAGTGCCCTGCTGGCACGGCGGTGTTCAGTACGCCGAAAGCGCGGATGGCACTCGACTTCTCGTCGGCCAGCACGGGCAGCGTGATCTTCTGACGGCGCGCGAAGTCCTGCACAATGGGCAACGTGTCATAAGTAAAGACCACGATTCCCAGTCCGCGCTTCTTAACTTCATCTGAATACTTTTGCAGCTCGACCAGCTGCGTCTTGCAGTACGGTCACCAATCGACCGAGCGCTGGAAGACGATCATGGCCCCGTTCGGCCCTACAACGGATTTGAAGTCGCGCGGCTTGCCCGTCTGATCCGGCACACTAAAGGCGGGAATCTTCTTGCCCACTGCGATGCCGGTGGAGACGGGGGGAGCTTCACGCCAGGCATCGCTTGGCTGGATCGCCTGTCCGGCGGAAGACTGTGCGAACGCCATGCCCGGCGAGATCGGCGCTAACAACGCCGCCAGCAAGGATATCCATCGAACAAGCCGTTTAGAGCCGTGTCGCATTGCGTTCCTCCGTAGTAACCAAGAATCACTGCGAGGTTAGATTCCAATCCAACCGGCAGAGATGCAACGATGCCATTGAATGTTCGACCGCTGGACTCATCCGTCTTTAGCGCACCGCAATGGACACGGTGTTCGATTGCGCGCCGCCTATGCGGACTTCCACCGGAACCACATCGGCCGGAGCCACACTCGAGGGAACCTGCCCGTTGATCTGATACAGCCCGAAGAATCCAGGCGCGAGTCCAGCGAAGCTTACCGGCGCGGAAATGCCCCCGATGGTCACGGCAATCAACGTGGTGATGGGCGAGAGTGGGCTGGACGGCGACGCGATGCCCGTCGGCGGCTGGTTGCCGACCGGACCAAGCCCAGTCGCATAGATGGTAATGAACTCACCGCGTCCAACGGGACGCGACCCGGAGAATGCTCCCAAGGGTGCGGCCAGCGAGGTGGTGTTGGCGATGACCGCCACCGCCTGCCCCGCCCCGGTCGAATTTGCCGTGAAGATGCCCGGCTGCGCGGCGGTGAGCGCCACCGGAATTACATTGCTGGCCACACCGGCAATGGTTACTTTCAACTCCGCCTGCGACAATCCGGCCAGCACCCAGGGAACCTGGAAGTTGATTTGCGTGGCGGTGGCGGCATACACCGGGGCGGTGATGCCGTTCGCCTGCACTAGCAACGAACCGGAGCTGCCGCCCGCAAGATTTAATCCGAAGACGGTGGCGATGCCGCCCGGAGCCACCGGCGCGCCGCCGCGAAAGCTTGCGCCGTTGACCACCGTGCCGGAGAACAGCACCGGCGTTGTGGGCGAGCCTGCCGTCATCCGCGTAAGCAGCGCGTCGCGAAACCCGCCAGCAGGCTCTGGACTGAGCAATACTCGCGGCGTGCCACCAACGATGAACAATCCCCCTAGGCCACCCAGTCCCAGCGCCGCTCCCGAGGCCACATCAGTCCCGTCGCTGCCGAACTGGCGCGTCCAAATCGCATTGCTGTTCAGATCGTACTTACGCGCAAAGGCATCTTCATTCGCGCCACCACCGCCCGCTTGTCCCGGCAGCGTGCCGAACACATTACCGACGATGTAAATCGAGGAGGCATCGAGCGCTAGCCCGGTGGCCAACACATCGCGTGTCGCGCTGAACTGGCGCGTCCAAACTACGTTGCCGCCATTATCGTAGCGGCGCGCAAACGCGTCGTAGCCGGGCGCGCTATTCTGCTCCGGCAGACGGCCACTGGTGGCTCCGCTGATGTATAAGCCCGTCGCATCGGCAGCGGCGGCAGCGGGAAACTCATTTCCATCCGTGCCAAACTGCCGTGCCCAGAGCAGGTTGCCGGCGGCATCGTACTTGCGCACGAAGACATCGTAGATGCCGCCGGCGAAGGTCTGATCCGGAAATCCGAAATCAGTTTCACCGAGCACGAAGATTCCCGTGGCGTTGGCGGCGACCGCGACTACATTGTCGAATCCACTTGTGCCGAATTGGCGCGTCCAAAGCAGCGTGCCGGCGGCGTCATACTTGCGCAGATAGCCATCCCAGCCTGCCACGGGTATCTGACCGGGAAGAATTCCTGCGGTTGCGCCGCCAACGTAGATGCCCGTATCGTCCACGGCCAGCGCGTTGGCGCGATCATTATTCGGAGTACCCACAGTCGAGGCAATCCTGCGCGTCCATACCAGCGTGCCGCTGGGATCATAGCGGCTGATAAAACCATCGCG
>SHUM01000023.1 GCA_009691245.1 Acidobacteriota bacterium
GGGCTCTCATCGGAATCATCCGCGCACTAAATTACCGACTTCCTTTTGAGCCAGTCTTGCAGTGTCTCAACCGACATGCCTTCTACGTTAAGCGAGTGGTGCGTAGCGTCCAGCGCGATGGTGGGCTTTTCCACAATGGCCAGGCAAATGAGGCCCGCCTGATTCAGGCTGTTGGCGATCAGCGCGGCGGATTCGCCGTAACTCTCGGCGTCGATCACCGAGGCGGCGTGGCCCGCGTCAAACAACCGGCGTTCCACTTGATAGGCCAGTTCGCGGGCATTGGTTCCGGTCATCCAGATTGTCGCGGGCTTCTGCGCGAAGCGGGCGGCGCGCTCTTCCGAAGTTACATTGCGCGCCATCCCTCCTTGGCCGCCGTCATCGGCCAAGCCCAGGATCATCCCCGCGCCAACCGTGGCGTTGGTCAACCGGTCGATGATGATGAACGATCCGGTGCCGCGGCTGCGTGTGTAGGGGTCAAAGGCCAGCGGCGCGCTTAGGCCCACTTCGCATAGCGCAATCCCATTCAATTTCAACTGCTCGACGTGGACGTGCTCCAGCGTGTTCACGTCGATGCGGTAATGGATGCGCGCCACGGAGCCGTTGACCGTCTTGGTGTTCTGCTTGATGTAATACTGCTTTCCGGGAACCAGCGGCGATTCGTTCATCCAAACAATATGCGCGCGCAGGTGCGTGCCGGTCATCGGCAGATTGTCGGGCCGCACCAGCATGTCGCCGCGGCTGACGTCGATCTCGTCTTCCAGCGTTACGGTGACAGCCTGCGGCGGGAAGGCCTCTTCAATGTCGCCGTCGAATGTAACGATGGATTTCACGCGGCTGCGCTTGTGCGAGGGCAGCGCCAGCACGGGGTCGCCGCGACGCAGCACGCCGGCGGCCATGGTCCCGCTGAATCCGCGAAAGTCGAGGTTGGGCCGGTTCACCCACTGCACGGGAAAGCGCACGTCTTCGTAATTCTCGTCGTTGGTGATCTTGATATTTTCGAGCAAGCTCATCAGCGGCTCACCCCTAGACTCGCCGTTGAGCCACCACGGCATCGACTGGCTGGCGTAGACAACGTTGTCGCCCTTGAGCGCCGAGATGGGCATGAAGTGGACATCATGCTTATGTCCCGTGGCCTGTTCAAGGTTGGACAAAAACTCAACGTAACTTTGGCGAATCTGGTTGAAGGCCGCTTCGCTGTACCCCACCAAATCCATTTTGTTGATGGCCACGATGATGTGCCGGATGCCCAGCAGCGAGACGATGAAGCTGTGCCGGCGCGTCTGCGTGGCCACGCCGTTGCGCGCGTCTACCAGAATGATCGCCAGCGAGCAGGTGGACGCTCCTGTCGCCATGTTGCGCGTGTACTGCTCGTGCCCCGGCGTGTCGGCGATGATGAACTTGCGCTTGGAGGTCGAGAAGTAACGATACGCCACATCAATGGTGATGCCCTGCTCGCGCTCGGCCTGCAGGCCATCCACCAGCAGCGCCAAATCCACTTCAGCGCCCACCGTGCCGAAGCGCGCGCTGTCCTTGGTTACAGCCGCAAGTTGATCTTCATAGATAATTTTCGAGTCGTGCAGGAGCCGCCCGATCAGCGTGCTCTTGCCGTCATCCACGCTGCCGCAGGTGAGCAGGCGCAGCAGTTGCTTGCGCTCATGCTGCGCGAGGTATGCGTGGATGTCGGTGCCGATCAATTCCGATTGATGAGACATAGATTACCGGGGAGCCACTGTTGCAAAGCGGGAAGCATAGGAGGCAAAGGAGGCAGAGGATCGGAAAAAGCTGAAGGCTACTCCGTTCCTATGCTTCCTTCCCTCAAAAGTATCCTTCCTTCTTTTTCTCTTCCATCGAGCCGGCGCCGTCGTGGTCGATGATGCGGCCCTGCCGCTCCGACGTGGTGGCCAGCAGCATCTCCTGAATGATGTCGGTCAGCGTGGTGGCTTGCGACTCCACCGCGCCGGTCAGCGGGTAGCAGCCCAGCGTGCGGAAGCGGACCATCTTCATCTGCGGCTTCTCGCCGGGCTTGAAAACCATGCGGTCGTCATCGGCCATGATGAGCGTGCCGTCGCGGTCCACCACGGGGCGGGGCTTCGCAAAGTAGAGCGGCACGATGGGAATCTTCTCCATGTAGATGTATTGCCAGATGTCCAGCTCCGTCCAGTTCGAGAGCGGGAAGACGCGGATCGATTCGCCCTTGTTGATCTTGCCGTTGTAAACGTTCCACAGTTCGGGGCGCTGGTTCTTCGGGTCCCAACGATGCTGCGAGTCGCGGAAGGAATAGACGCGCTCCTTGGCGCGGGATTTTTCTTCCTCGCGTCGCGCGCCGCCGAAGGCTGCGTCGTAGCGATACTTGTCGAGCGCCTGCTTCAGCGACTCGGTCTTCATCACGTCGGTGTGCTTCTTGCTGCCGTGGGTGAATGGGCCGATGCCCTGGCGCACGCCCTCTTCATTGATATGCACGATCAGGTGCAAGCCCAGTTCCTTGGCGCGACGCTCGCGGAACTCGATCATTTCGCTGAATTTCCACGTGGTGTCCACGTGCAGAAAGGGGAACGGCGGGCGGCCCGGATGGAACGACTTCAGCGCCAGATGCAGCATCACGGAGGAGTCCTTGCCGATGGAGTAGAGCATCACCGGGCGCTCGAACTCCGCCACCACCTCGCGCATGATGTGGATGCTCTCGGCTTCCAGTTCCTTCAGATGAGTCAGGCGATATTCGCTCATGCCAATCAACAATCACTATCTCTGTTCAGCAAAGTGCGTCAAACTTTCATTATAGATGATTTCGCTCGTGGACTTCTCGCGTCGGCTGACGTACTTTGCTTATACTTGAGTTAGCGGCATAGCAGGATAGGGGATTCGCGTCGTCATGTCAGATGCCATTTTAATCTTCTCCTTTGGCGGCCCCGAGAAGCGCGGCGAGGTGATGCCGTTCCTTGAGAACGTCGTCGCCGGGCGCAACGTGCCGCGCGAGCGCCTGCTTGAAGTCGCCGAACACTACTATCACTTCGGCGGGCGGAGTCCCATTAACGATCACAACCGCGCTCTGATTGCATCGCTCGAAGCGTTGCTGAAGCAACAGGGCCCCGCGCTGCCGGTCTATTGGGGCAACCGCAACTGGCATCCCTTTCTCGCCGATACACTTGAAACGATGGCGCGCGACGGAGTGCGCCGGGCGTTCGTATTTGCCACCTCCGCTTTTGGGTCCTACTCAGGATGTCGCCGGTATATTGAAGATTTGGACCAAGCCGCCAACGAGGTTAAAACGAAGACGGGCGGCAGCGTGCCCGAGCTGGTGAAGCTGCGGCTGTACTGGAACCATCCCGGCTTCATCGAGCCGATGATCGACCTCGTGCGCGGAGCATACGCGCAAATCCCCGCGCCGCGCCGTGACGGCACTGCGATGGTCTATACCGCGCACAGCGTGCCGATGTCGATGGCCAGCTCCGGCCCTTATGTTTTGCAACTGAAGGAAGCCTCGGCCACCGTTTCCGACGCTCTTGGCATTAGGGAATGGAAGCTGGTCTATCAGAGCCGCAGCGGTCCGTTGACGCAACCTTGGTTGGAGCCAGACGTGCTGGATCACCTCCGTGGACTCAAGACCGCCGGGCGCACGGACGTGGTGGTGGCGCCCATCGGCTTCGTCAGCGACCACATGGAGGTTCTCTACGACCTCGACACCGAGGCGAAGCAGCTCTGCGCTGAGTTGGGATTAAACATGGTCCGCGCCGGGACGGCCGGCGGCGATGCGCGCTTCGTGGAGATGATTCGTGAGCTTGTGCTGGAGCAGATGGGGGAAGTGAAAACGCGCCGTGCCGTGGGACCGAGCGGTGCTTTCCCGGACATCTGTCCCGCGGGTTGCTGCGCGCTGCCGCAGCGTCCTCGATAATTGTCTTCGCCAAAAGGAAACGGCCCGGGCGCAAACCCGGGCCGTCGTAATGGATGTTGTCTCCCGCCTTAAAATTCGTATCGCAGCGAGAACTGAATCTGCCGGGACGTGGTGGTGGTGCCTTTGATCTGCCCGGCGGTGGCGTTGCGCGTGCCCGCGGCGTTGCTGACGATTACACGCTCGGCTTCCTCGGGAACGCGGAAGTTGGCGCGGTCGAGCAGGTTGAACAGCTCGGCACGGAACTCAATCAGCCGGGACTCGGAGAAGTGGAATCGCTTCTTGGTGGTGAAATCCACCTGAGCTAGTCCCGGTCCGATCAGCGTATCGCGGCCCAGGTTGCCGAGCGTCCCCGGCTCGGGGCGCACGAACTGCGAGGCGTCGAAATACTTCGTGGGATTGCCGGGGTTGGTGGGGTTGGTATCGCCGCCGGGAATGAGCTCCGGTCGCAGATGATCGCCGCGGCTGCGCACGCTGACAAACGCGTTGTCGAAGCCGAGCAGCGGAGTGAACGGGTGTCCGGTGGCGAGATTCAGGATGCCGCCCACTTGCCAGCCGCCCGCGACAGTTTTCAGCACCGTGCCCCAGCTTTCGACCCTGGGCAGGTCGTAGGTGGAGCTCATCGAGAAGACGTGGCGCGCGTCAAACGCGGACAGGCCCTTCTCGCCGTCGTTCTTGTCGAACAGGCTCTGCATGGCCACGGTGTTCAAGCCCTCCGAGCTGTAGCTGAAGATGCTGCCGGTATCGATGCTCTTCGACCAGGTGTAGGAGCCCTGGAACTGCAAGCCCGCGGACATGCGGCGGTTGAGCACGGTCTGGAAGGCGTTGTAATAGCTGTCGCCGCCCGTGGTGCGGTACTGCATGGTGGCAAAGTTCGGATTGCGCACCGGGCTGCCATTGGTGAACACCAGGCGTCCGTCGGAGGCGCGCTTGGTGGGGATGCGGCTGTTGGCGTTCAGCGTGAACTGCGTGCTATGCACGGCATGCGCGCCGACATAGTAAACGGCGAAGCCCATGTTGCCGGGCAACTGCTGCTGAATGCCCAGGT
Source organism: Acidobacteriota bacterium (assembly GCA_009691245.1). Lineage (NCBI taxonomy): Bacteria > Pseudomonadati > Acidobacteriota > Acidobacteriota bacterium. The sequence goes on from SHUM01000023.1 coordinate 4,935, forward strand.
TGTACTGCAGGCGATAGGGCTGCTTCAGGTTGTAGTCCATCAACTGCAACGCCACCGCCGCCGGCGCGCCGTTGCGAATGGACTGATAGCCATTGGGGAAGGGAAGCTGCGTCTGCGCGTTGGGCGTCAGCGTGCGCGTGAGCGCCATGGGGGGATTGGACTGGATCAGCGGCAGGTAGTAGTAAGTCGAGAGCTGATCGTCATAGCGGCCAAACCCGGCGCGCACCGCCGTGCGCTGATTGCCGAACACGTCCCAGGCGAGGCCGATGCGCGGCGCGAAGTTCTTGAGCGAGGGATTCTGGAAGAACGTGGTCCCGGTGGTCAGCTTGGGGTCTTCCAGGCGGATCAGCGTGGATTGATTTTCGCGCGTGGAAGTCGGCAGGCCGATGAACTCATAGCGCAGGCCGATGTTCATCGTCAGCCGCGGCGTCAGATGCACGTCATCCTGCACAAAGAAGCCCCACAGATTCTGATTGATGTAGGGCAGCGGCTCGGAGTCCGGGTCGTCGGCCTGGAACTGGCTGGGGATGGCGGCGATGAAATTGCTGATGCTGGTGAAGGCGTAGCGTCCGCCGAAGGTGCGGCTGGACGTGCCGTAGCTGAACTTCTGGCGCTGGAACTCCATGCCGAACTTGATGGCGTGCGAACCGCGATTGATGCTGACCGCGTTCGAGAACTGGTAACTGTCGAGCAGCATCTGACGGTCCAGGATAGGCTCCATCAGGAACTGCATGCCGTCGAGGCCGGTAACTTCAAAGGAGAAGTTCGGAATGCCGGGGACCAGTTCGAGGCTCTGGGGCACGGTGATGAGCGGGTAGCGGTAGGCAACGATGTGGCTGCGATTCATGCCGAAGCGAAAGGCATTCAGCATGGACGGAGAGAACGTGTGGGTCTGGCCCAGCGTGACATACTGATTGCGATTGTCGGTCAGGCTCTCCGAGATCACAATGCCGTCGCGCGGCGAGGGCCCGCCGAACTGTCCGTCGTCGAAGGTGTAGCTGCCCGAGATGTTGTCCGACTCGGAGATGTTGTAGTCGCCCTTGCCCACGATGTACTCCTCGGTGGATTTGGTGGAGGTGGTAGTCTCGCGGGTGCCGCGGCCCAGCAGCGCCAGCGCGGCGTCCTGCGGCGTGATAATGTTCGGCAGCGGAATCAGATCCAGGTACGGCTTGATGGCCGGGTTCACCGGGCCGAGAGCGCCATTCTTCGCTGCCGCGGTCATCACGTTGTTGGTGCCGGTGACGGCCAGCCGCTCGCGCAGGCCCTCATAGTTGCCGAAGAAGAACAGCTTGTCGCGCACGATGGGTCCGCCGGCGCTGCCGCCGAACTGATTGCGCTTGAACGGATCGGTCTTCTGGTCGCTGTCGAAGTAGTTGGGAGAATCCAGCGCGCTGTTGCGCAGGTAGTGGAACAGCGAGCCATGCAGCGTGTTGGTGCCTGCCTTATGCACCACGTTCAGGATGCCGCCGGCGGACTTGCCGTACTCGGCGCCGAAGGTGTTGGTGAGCACCTGGAACTCCTGAATGGCGTCCAAGCCCAGGTTGTGGCCGGTAGCGCTGCCGGGCGAGGTGCCCGCGCCGTCGCTGATGTCCAGTCCGTTCAGCCGGAAGGACACTTGATTATGCCGCGCGCCGGAGACGGAGAAGCGGGTGCCCATTCCGCGATTCACTTCGCGGCTTTGCTCGCGATACTGCACCACGCCGGGCTGCAAGAGCGCCAACTGCGTGTAGTCGCGGCCGTTGAGCGGCAGGTCGCGAATCTGCTCACGGTTAACCAGCGTGCCAACCGCCGCGCTGGTGGTGTCCACCATGGGAGCCGATTCCTGAATGGTAACCACTTCGGAGACCGCGCCGGGGTTCAGGGTGAAGTTGATCACCGCCTGCTGGCCGATGGTCAGCGCAAGCCCGGAGCGAATCTCCGTCTGGAAGCCTTGCGATCCGGCCTGCACAGTATAGTTGCCAATGGCAAGATTGGGCGCCAGATAGCGGCCTTGGCTGTCTGACGTGATGGTGCGCGTGCTGCCGGTGTCGGTGTGATTTATCACCACCTCGGCACCCGGAACGACCGCGCCGGAACTATCCTGCACGATGCCGGAGATGGTGCCGGTGGTGCCCTGCGCCTGTGCTGTTGATGGCATCCAACCTGCCACGAAGAGCGTCAGCGCAATCGTGAAAGCCGGCAGGCTTGTCCATTTCAGGTCAGTCTGGAATAAATTCATATCGATCCTCCTGATAAGTTCCGTTCCGAGGGGAACCATTCGCGTGACTTCGTTAATCGTTAATGAATAGAATCCGAAGCATTTTTGCTTGATTTAGGGCCAAAGTCAATCCCCAATTAAGGCGTACCGGATCGTCCATCAATGGATCGCAAATTTACTGCGGCGCCAACCCATCCAGTTAACAATTCGCAATCCTGGGCATTTTGTGTCCGGTCAGCCCAAATGGGGTGGAAGAGTTCTATTACCAATTCCGCCGAGCGAACTTGATGCTGTCGGCATGGAGCTGGGCAGTGGGTCAATTTGAATTCCGGATGCCGGATTCGACGGTGTCATCCTGAGCGCAGCGAAGGATATGCTTTCCAAACTGTTGCAGAAAAGCATATCCTTTGCTGCGCTCAGGATGACAGGCCGCCACCCTCGGTCGCAAAATTCAAACTGACCCACTACCTTGGGCTGGGTAAGCTGGTTTTATCTACTGCATCTAGTATACAATCACTGAGATGAGCGCTTAGTCAGTGCTCACAAGCCAGTGGATATCACCCCGCCAGTCCACTGATTCTAATAATTGAATTATTGTTCATTGTGTGCGTTTAGTCTCTGTGGAAGGGTCTTTCGTTCCAATTTGCTTATGAATCAGCCTGGGTAATCGGGGGCAGGGTCCTCCAATACAATCGATATTCATCAGGGCCGCATTATGGAATCAGCTAATCCGTCGCTTTACCGGGAGGTTCTCGACTCCATCCCGAGCATGGTGGGTTTGTTCAGCCCAGAGGGCATCGTCCTGGATGTCAATCTCGCTCCATTGGAAATGTATGGACTGCGCCGCGATGAAGTCATTGGCAAGCTATTCTGGGATACCCCATGGTTTGCCCACAGTCCCGAGGAACAGAGGCTGTGGAAGGACACTTTCCAAAGGCTCCAGCTCGGCGAGGTGGTTGATCTTGAAACCCGCACACAGTTGCCAGATGGCGGTAGCGTCTATTTCCAGCAGTACTTTGTTCCAGCGGTGAATGCCACGGGGAAGATCACCCACGTCATTGGGTTTGCGACTGACATCACAGACATGAAGCTTGTGGAAGCGGAACTGAGGAAGAAGGAAAAACATTTTCAGATGCTGGCTTCCTCCGGTGCCGCCTATACCGTCATCATTCAGGATGGCTTGATTCGGGAGGCCAGTAAGTCGTACCAGGAGGCTGTCGGGTATCCGATTCAGGAACTAATAGGCAATAGCTTCCTGCTTCAAGTGCATCCTGATTATTGGGATGTGGTGCGAGAGAACGCCGCCAAACGTTTAGCCGGAAATGCCCCACCGACTTCTTATGAAATCAAGATTGTTACCAAAGGCGGAGAAGAGCGTTGGCTCTCCGTTTCGGGTGAGCAGATAAGTTTTGAAGGGCGACCGGCGATTCTGGGGACCGGGTTTGACATCACCCGTCTCAAGATGGCGGAAGAGGAACTGCGCCGCAGCCAGTCGCAACTGAAAGCGCTGCTGGAAGCGGTTCCCGACGCCGTATTTCGCTACCAGACCGATGGAACCTTAATCGCCTTCCATCCCCCTAAACCTTACTGGGAGCTGGCTATTCCTCCGGAGAGGCTTGTAGGGTCAAATATTCGTGACATGGACGTTCCTCCCGAAGTTGTCCAATTTCTTTTGGAAGCCACGCAACGCGCGGTCTCAACTCAGCACCCTCAGTTGGTTGAGTACTCACTTCCCACTCCGGCAGGATCACGGACTTTCGAGGCCCGTCTTGCTGCAAGCTTAAACGACGAAGTGGTGTCGATTGTTCGCGACGTTACCGTCCGCAAGGAACACGAAGATTCTCTCCGCAGCTTCAATGCCCGGCTGGAGGAGCAGGTGTTCGAGCGGACTCTTCAGCTTGTGGAGGCGAAAGAATCGGCGGAAGCAGCCAACCGGGCCAAGAGTGCATTCTTGGCCGGAATGAGCCACGATTTGCGGACCCCGCTCACTTCCATCATCGGGCTGAGCGAGTTGTTGCAGAAGGAAGGCTCATCTGGGGCCATCACCAATATCACTCCCCATGTCATCAAAGACATGGAGAAAATTTCCGGCTCCGGCAAGCAGTTGCTCGAAATGATCAATGACATTCTTGATTATTCAAAAATTGAATCGGACAGCCTCAGCATTCTGCCGAGGTGGGTATCCATTTCCGAGGTTCTGCAATCCGTGAGGGATCTCACCGATTCGCTCATTCAAACCAATGGGAATGCCATGGTTTTTGAAGTCGAGGAGCAAGGCGAGTTTTGGGCCGATCCGACCCGCTTTAGGCAGGTGATCTGCAACCTAATTTCAAACGCGGCAAAATTTACGCATCATGGAACCATTACTCTGCGTGTGGTTAAGGAGGCTGGAGCGGATTTTCCCTGGCATTGCTGGCACGTCCTGGATACCGGGAGAGGAGTCCCGGAGATTTTTCGTGAACAACTCTTTCGACCATTTCAGCAATACCAGGACGAAGTTCCCGCAAAGGGTGGAAGCACGGGTCTGGGCTTGGCCATTAGCCGACATCTCTGCGAATTGATGGGCGGATTCCTGGAGTATGCGCCCCGAGAGATGGGCGGCTCACGATTTACTGTTCGTTTGCCCATCCTGCCGCGCAGGAACTAACCAGCAGGAATTTGGAAGCCGCGGACACGCCACTCAGAATCCACCCTGCGCGGCGGCGTACATCTTCTGCCCGCCGACGTAGGTGGCCAGTGGACGAATCTTCAGTATTTCTTCTTCCGGTACAGTCATGATGTCCGCGGAAAGAATCACAAAGTCGGCAAGTTTGCCCGCTTCGATGGAACCCTTTAGGTCTTCCTCAAATGTCATGTAGGCGTTGTTGACGGTGGAGACGCGTAGCGCCTCAGCCCGGCTAATTTTCTGCCGCATACCGGCCAGGGCTCCACGCTCGCTGCGCCGCGACACATAGAAATAGATATTCAGGAATGGATTCGCCTCATTGGATTGTCCCGGAAAATCGCTGCCCGTGGAGACGACCAATTTTTTGTCGAGCATCTCGCGCATAGGGACCACGCGGTCCGCTCGCGTCTGGCCATAAGTGCGGACGTTGCCCTCGTATCCACGGTAGGGTTGAATCTGCGCCGAGACCACCACTCCCAGTCGCGCCATGCGGTCCATTTGATCGGGATTCACCATCGGGATATGCTCGACCACCCAGCGGCGCCCGATGATGGAGCGCTCGGCGTTGGCTGCTTCATAGGCGTCCAGCACGGCGTCGAGCGCGCGGTCGCCGGAGATGTGAATCGCGGGTCGCCAACCGTTTTGATTGACCGCAAGCATCGCCTCGCGGACCTGTTCCGGCGTGATGCGCATTGCACCCGAACCACCGTCGGGCGGCTGCAAATGCGGCTCGCGCGTCCAGGCTGTCGCGCCACCGGCATCCACCGCTAACTCGCTCACGGAGTCCAGCCGCAGCCACTCATCCCCGAAGCCTGGTCCTACGCCCCATGGTGATAAGATTTCATCCATGCGATTCCAGTCGGCGACGGTTACATCGATGCCCATGCTGATGCGCATCTTCAGCCTGCCGGCGCGGCGCGCATCCTGATAGGCGCGCATTGCTTCCGGCGTCATCTCCACTTCACGCATGCTGGTGATGCCCATTGACAGATTGCGCGCCTGCATCGTTTCCAGGACCCGCTGCTGCAGCTCGCGCGCAGGGGAAGGGATGATGCGCGGCAGCACGGCGTTGACCATTCCGGGCGGACCGATCTGTCCGGTTGGCTCGCCGTTCTGATCCATCGGCACTTCGACGCCCGCAATCATTTTGGTTTCGCGCGTGATGCCCGCAGCGCGCAGGGCGGCGGAGTTCAGAAAAGCATCGCCGCGAGCGCGCATGACCACCAGTGGACGATCCGGCGCCACTTGATCCAACTCGGCTCGCGTCGGGGCGCGATGTTCCGCGAGACCCTCTTCCGTCCACCCGATAGTGGCAATGATCGGCTCGCCGGTCCGGGCGGTCGCGATCGCCGCCCGTATCCTGCTGAACATTTCACCAAGTGACTGGATTCCCTTCATGCTCACGCCGCGCTGCTCGATCATGCCGCCGATATAGGAGTGATTGTGGTTGTCCATTAATCCGGGAATCACCGTGCGTCCGCGCAGATCGGTCTGCCGCGTTTGCGCGCCAGCCAGCTTGCGAATTTCGGTGGTACTGCCCACTGCGAAAAATCGGTCGCTGCGGATTGCGAATGCCTCATGAACGCGGTCAGACGAATCCACCGTTACCACTTTCCCGTTGTAGAAAATTTCGTCAGGGACAAGAGGCGACTGCTGCGCGGCGGCGCCCCTCGCGCTCAACGTCAGAGCTGCCAGTAGGATGAAATAAATTGGGGAATATCGCATCGGCTCGACCTCGAAAAGAAATGGTTCCAATGAATTCGATCATGTTACTACGAAATGCAACCACCCACCACAAACCAACCGGTGGATAACTTCTTATCATCCTGTTCGAATGGGCTATGACGGGCATATAGTGGCCCGGTCCTGGTAGACCCCAACGGTGTCCGCGCCGAGAGGTGAGGAGATTATGAGTTCGACGAAGAAAATGCGTACTTGGAAAAAATGGCTGCTGAGGTTCTGCATTGCGTTCACGGTGGTCATCGCCGTCCTTGGGGTCCTCGGCTATCAGGCCGCGATGCGCATTGAGCCATTCATTCGCGAGCAGACCGCGCTCTATCTCAGGCAACGCTTCGATAGCGAGGTGGAGATCGGCCGGTTCGATGTGGGGATGTCGTCGCCGCTGAGTTGGCCGGTAGATTGGAGAAATCTGTGGCGCATGATCGCCGAGCGCGGGCGCGTCGGGCGCGTGGCCATCGACATCAGCGATATCGCGCTGCGGCACAAGGGTCGCCGCGATCTGCCAGCCCTGCTGGCGATGAAGAAACTTTCCTTTGTCGTCAATGTCGATGACGTACTGAGCGAGCCGCCCCGCATCCGTCTCATTCTGATCGACGGCATCAATATTAATATCCCGCCGAAAGGCGAGCGGCCTGGATTTTCCGCCGGAAACGCGCCGCCGGTCGAGTCTGCGCCGCCAACCACTAAGGCTCCCACTGTAGTCATCGATCAGGTGGTGATCTCCAATGCCAACCTGAAACTGCTGCCGCGAAACCAACGCAAGCCACCGCTTGAGTTTGACATTCAACGCATCCGACTCGATGGCGCATGGCCCGGCCTGCCATTTGTTTACGACGCATCGTTAGTAAACGCCAAGCCGCCCGGCCAGATCGAGAGCAGCGGAAAGTTTGGTCCCTGGGTGGCGGACGAGCCGGGCGAGTCGGCTATCGAAGGCGAGTACATTTTCCAGAATGCCGACTTGGGCGTCTTCAAGGGTGTTGCGGGAATCCTCAACTCAACTGGAACGTTCCGGGGCCAGTTGAATCGAATCATCGCCGATGGTGAGACCGATACGCCGGATTTCCGTCTGACTTCGAGCGGCAATGCCATGCCGCTGCACACAAAATTCCATGCGGTTATTGATGGCACCAACGGCAACACCGCGCTGGAGCCGGTCGAGGCGCTACTGGGCAAAACCAAGTTCACCGCGCGCGGCAGCGTGGACCGTGATCCGGACAAGTCGGCTCGCAGCATGCTGTTCTACGTGCTGATGAAGGATGGGCGTGTGGACGACGTTCTGCGCCTGGCCATGAAGGGCGATAAGACCATGCTCACCGGCGGCATGAATCTCGATATGTGCCTGCACATCCTTCCGGAGTCTGGCGACCTGGCGGATCGGCTCAATCTGAGCGGAACCTTCGAGCTGGTGTCGGCTTCGTTCATGTCGGATCAGGTGCAGCAGAAGATCGATGAGTTGAGCCGCAAGGGGCAGGGCCGTCCCAAGGACACGGCCATCACCAATGTTGCGTCTAATTTCTACGGAGACTTCATACTCGATAAAGGGGTCTTTGATCTGCACCGCCTGGAGTTTGATGTGCCGGGCGCGCTGGTGCAACTCAACGGAAATTATTTGTTCGAAACCGAGGCGATCGATTTCCACGGACAGCTTCGCCTACAGGCGAAACTTTCCAAGACACAGACGGGCTGGAAACGCATTCTGCTTACGCCGGTGGATCCGTTCTTCTCCAAAGAGGGCGCCGGGACACTGCTGAATATTCAGGTTGTCGGCACCCGCAGCGCGCCGCAGTTCGGTCTGGATAAAGCGAAGAAGTAGACGGAGTTCAGGAGGAAAACCATGCAGAAGGCAATCAATTGGTTCGAAATTCCGGCGAGTGATTTTGATCGCGCTGTTAAGTTTTACGAAACAATCTTCCAGGAAAAGTTGAACGTCATGAATCTCGGTGCGACGAAGCTGGCCATGTTTCAAGTGGACTGGTCCAAATCAACCGGGGGCGCCATCGCGGCGGGGCGTGGTTTTGAGCCCAGCCAGAACGGGACCAAGGTTTACCTGAGCGGCGGTGAAGACCTGAGTGGTGTGCTCGGCCGCGTGGAGGAGGCCGGCGGAAAGATCGTCGTGCCCAAGACGCAGATCACGCCCGAGGTCGGATACATGGCCGCCTTCATTGACACGGAAGGCAACTGGGTCGGCCTGCACTCACCCCAATAGCCAAACCCCAATTCAAGCCAGAAAGTTGCGCCGCTGCTCTACGCCGGTTTTTTAGAGGTACGCCGGCGTGTGCCCCCGATGCCTTGAGGCAACCCTTTTTCCAATCCGCCGCTCCAATGTATACGTAATGGTTAGTGAGAGGTGAAATCGTCCCCCTAGAGAATCAGGGTATCGCCAATCGAAAATACGAAGTCAGAAAATGGAGGAAGGTAGACATGAAAAAGCAGAATCGATTGTTTTTGGCAGCGGCACTGGCCGCGCTGGTACTGGCGGCGGGGACCGTTACAAATTCGATGGCCGCGTCCGCCGGACCGCAGGCCACCGCCGGCTCCACACTCGGTGATCAGGTCCGCAAGGAGCTGAACAAGCTTCCGTTCATCACCGTGTTCGATCGCATGGATTATGAAGTCACTGGCGACACCGTCCGCCTGACCGGACAAGTAACCAAGCCGTGGCACAAGAGCGACGCCGAGAAGCTGGTGAAACGTCTGGAGGGCGTAACCACAGTCGTCAACGAAATCGAAGTTCTGCCGCTCTCGCGCTTCGATGACCAGGTGCGCATGGCCGCCTATCGCGCGCTCTTCCACAGCAACAGCTCGCTGCAGCACTATCGTATCGGCTCAAACGCCCCGATCCGCATCATCGTTCGCAACGGGCATATTTCACTGGAAGGGTTTGTCGGCAGCCAGTTCGATAAGACCATGGCGGAGGTGCTGGCGCGGCACGTGCCGAATGCCTTCTCGGTAACCAACAATCTGAAGATTGGCTGACGCGATCCTCTCCGTCACGGTCAGTCAGCAAAAAAGCCACGGCGTCCCATTCGGGCGCTGTGGCTTTTTGCGTTTGGGTTTTAGCCCGTCCTTACCTTTGGTGTATAGAAATCAGAGCCCCGACCGCCAGGGAGGAGGCACGTCTACCGAAGATCGCACCGAATATCACAGGCCGTTGAAGGTGCCCCCTCCCTGGCGGTCGGGGCTCTGATAGACCAACTGCAAGAATGGTCTGCATTACTTTTATTTGCGAACGTGAGAGACGCTCAACGGTGTGGGGCCGCGTAGTGTCTGGAACACCACACAATAGCGTTCGGTGAGTTCCACCATCTTGGCCAGTTGCTCGTCCGGCGCGTCCGAGTCGATCTCAAAGCGCAGGCGGATGTTGGCCAGTCCAACCGGAGATTCCTTCGAGACGCCGAGTGTTCCGCGCGCATCCCAGTCCCCCTCGGCCACCACCACGGCGTCGCGCAGTGGAATGTCCAGCGCAGTCGAGACGGCTTTCATGGTGACGCCAGCGCAGGCCGCCAGCGCTTCCAACAACATGTCGCCGGAGCAGACGTAGCTGCCATCGCCACCAGTAACTGGATGCAGTCCCACCGCCACCATCGCCTTCCCGGTCTCCACTTTACAGGCGATGCCGTCGCTGTCCAGCCGGCTGCGCGCCGAGAGCGTAACGATCGCGCTGGACGGTTCTTCCTTGTATTTGTTTTTCAGCGGCGCTTGTAGCGCGCGCAATTCATCTTTGTTCATCTTTTTATTATAGGTGAATTTAGGGTAAAGCGCGGAACGCACATCAGCCCGATTCGCGGCCACATGCTTGAGTCGGCTAACCGCCGCCGCTTTCAAAGACGCACGAGAGGATCAACACGACGCTGATCGCCAGGCAGACCAGCGCCATCTTGGCGGTTTTGTGCGATTTCTTGCGCACCCTGCCATGCACTTGATCGGGCGTTCCCTCGCCGATAAGGAAGGTGTCGTCGGGATGCTCCTTGCGGATGACGATGGGGTAGGCCCATTGCGATCCGGGCGGCGATTCAAACGCGGGACCAATCACGTACACCGGATCGCCCGGCAGCAGACTCTCTTCCGTGACGCGAAGTTTGTCTTTACCCACATTTTTGGCGATCTCCCTGGCGCGCCGCAGGCGTTGCTCGGCCTCGGTGATCTGCGGTTGAGCGGTGCCCGGATCAATATGCGGTTCAATACCGTTCTGGCGCATTTTCTCGCGCAGGACGGGATCATTGATGATGGTGGCCAGCCGCTCATGCCCCGTCTGGACCCCCTCGCGCATCCAGCCGGGAAGGCTCTCCAATCCCGTTCGTTTCAGGGCAAGCTCGTAGTGTAGATCGCGTATCCGCGCCTCCAGCCCTTCGCCGGTCCAGCTCAGGCTGCTCAGAAAATCGCGCTGACTTTCGGGCGGATTCCACTTCTCGCCCGTGGTGAGTGTCAGGTCCGAGAGCAGTTGGAACTCGGCTTTCTCCGGGACCACCCAGACGCGCCCGCTGGCGTCCTCCACGAAAAACGGGACTGACTGCTGATCCCGCAACTCCGTTTCCCAATCTTGTTCAGATTGTTTTTCGTTGTAGACCTCCACGAAGCTGCGTGTAACCAGGCAGTTCAGTCCGAGCACGGCGCTCTTGACCGTCGCGGCGCCCACGGCGCGTCCCGCCACCTGTACCATGCCTTCCTGAATCTGCGCCACTGGCGTTACTGCCAGCCTGGAGGCCAGCTTCGCCGGGTAACGCTCTTTCCGGGAAACGTAGAAAAGCGCGGCGGCGAAGACCAGGAAGATTGCTCCACCGGTGAGGCCTTCGCAAGTTAGCAAATAATTCTCCTTGACCTGCCGGCTAGCCACATTCCGCGATGGATTTGCAGTGGCAGTCGAGACAGCCGTGCTCGGCGCAAACGCCGCAGGCGCGTTCGATCTGCTGGCGCAGCGCCTGCCGCGCGCGATGCACGCGCACCGCCGCGTTGTTGGGGCTGATATCTTCCTGCGCGCTTAAATCCTTGAGCGAGCCTTCCTGTAGCTCCACGATCTCGATAGCGCGCCGATACTCCGGCTTGAGCAAATCCAGAAATTCGCGGAAACAGCCGCAGACTTCATGCTCCTCCGCTTCGGTCAAGGAAGCATTGCGCTCCCAATCTTCCGCCCAGCCATGCAGGGCGCGCTGCTCGGCGGCCTGATGGCGGAAGTGGTCAATGACCGCATTGCGCAGCACGCGATAGAACCACGCCGTAGCCCTCTCCTCATTGCCGGGATCGCGGGGCAGATCGCTGCCACGCTCACCAGCGCGCTCCATGCCGCGCACGAAGGCGTCCTGCAGGATGTCCTCGGCTACCTCGCGCGACCCCACGCGTTTCTCAACGAATGCGAGAAAACGCTGCTTGCCTTGCAGCAGCCGCGCCATGACCTCGGCGGGAACCGCTTCGCCGGGGGATCGACCGGGGGACAGGGAGGTCCCGGCAGACTGCGAATTGGTCGCTGGATTTCCAGACTTCATGGCCTCAGCGTAACACGTTTTTTGTGGGCCGAATCACGCGAATGGGCCTGTAAACAGGCACTGTAATGTTTTTTTATCTGATCCGTCTAATAGGGTGGAAGCAATGATAATTACAACCAAACAGGAGGCTGAATCATGGCAACTAAGAATCAATGCAAGTGCGATTGCTGCAAGAATTGCGACTGCGGCCCCGAGGGCTGCTCCTGCAAGTGCGATGGGAAGACGGGCTCATGCGCCTGCACTTGCAAATGCTGCTCCAAATAGGAGCCGTGGCCAGTTGATGAGAATGCTGCCAGGTTTGCGGCACGACTCCCGGAGTAGTATTCAATTGGTCGAGATGCGGAAGGTGGTTTTGACCACGAAGAAGTTGTCGCCGGGCGCCGACAGCGACCCGAACATGGAGCGCAGTCCGGCGCTCGAGCGCGTGGCCTCGGTCTTGGTGCGGTCCTGCTGCCAGACCAGGAAGAAGGTGGTGCCGGGGCGCCACTCCCAGCGCAGCACTAAATTACTGCGGAATGATTGCACGTTGAAGTCGCGGTTGGCGACGGTAAACGTCGCGCCGTTGTCGCGCACCGACCAGTCGCCGTTGGCGAGTCGCGTGAGCGAGTCGCCTGGCAGCAATCCGCCTTCAGCCTCACCATAGAAGCGCACCTCGCGCGAGCGCGCCGCGGCCAATTCGCCGATGCGCTCATAGCGGCCGCTGGCGGCGAACGGCTCGGCGTAGAAATCCAGATTCAGGTCCGGCTTGAAGGTGTAGCCGAGGCGCATCTGCATCAGCATGGTCGAGCGCTCGATTTGCCCGAAGATGGAGCGCACGCCATAGGTCTCTACTCCACCGCCGGTGCGCTGGGTGATAAACTGCCGCGTGGAGCGTTCGCGCCGGTAGTCCGGCGTGATGGAGACCTGCCAGGCCGGCGCGGGGCGCAACGAAAAGGTCCCGTTCACCTGTCGCACCCAGTCGCCTTCCTCGTTTCTCTCGCAGACGCCCTTCACCGTCCAGCGCGTCTGCGCGGAGGCCGAGTTGCTGAACGAGCCATCCATCTTCAGTTCGCGCGCCTGCTGCATGGAGGGTCCACCACGCGTCAGCACCGGGTCCTGCCCGCGTCCGTTCAGCGACCAGTTGAACGAAGTGCGCCAGAAATTCAGGAAGGTGAAATTGAAGTTCTGCTGGAAGTTGTACTTCCGGCCGAGATCGCGGTCGAAGTAGTTGGTCATCCCCGTCTGGCTGTTGATGTTCCACGAACGCAGGTAGCGACCAGGCGTGGTGTCGCGATAATTCGCATACACAAAATTATTCAAGTCGCCGGCCACCGCCAGCCGCCCGAAGTCCAGGCTGTCAAACTCCGGCGTGTCGTACATGAACTGGCTGCCCCACAGCCAGTGTTCGCCGGTAACCTTGGCCAGCTTCAAGTGGCCCTTGGTGCCGCCCAGCGAAGTGCGGGTGGGATCGAACGGCGTGCCTCTTACACGGTCGGGGCGCTGAAACAAATGGTACACATTGCGCTGGGTGCGCTCGATGACCGCCGGGTCGCCCGAGATGTAGCTCCACGCGAACAACCCATCGAGTTCATAGGCATTGCGCCCGAAGCGCAGCAGCGTATCGGCCACGCCGCTATAGGCGCGGCGCGTGAGCAACTCGGCCAGCGGCTCGCCGGGCTTCAAGTCGCGGTGCATGGCGGTGAACAGCGTCGAGACCGTCGAGCGCGCGGCGCCGAACTCCTGCAGCACGCGGCCCACGCCCCAGAAGGTGCGCGGCGCTACGCGGACGTCCGCGTGCGTGTCGGTGGCGCGCGTATAGGTGCGGGCGTTCTCCTCATCGGTCAGGGCGGTCAGCACGGCGAGATTCAGGCCCGATGGCAGTCTGCCGCTCACCTTCCCAGCGGCCAGAATGGTGCTGGTAGTGGGATAGTCAACGAAATCGCCCGTCGCCGGGCCGATGGGCCGCGCGCCGATGCGCCGCGAATAGTAGTAATTGTTCACCGGCCCCTGCAACAGACTGTTGCCCTCCAGGAAGAACGCGCGCCGCTCGGAGAACAGAGATTAAAAGGTGCTGAGATTCACTTCGGCGGGATCGGCCTCCACCTGCCCGAAGTCCGGGTTGATGGTGGCATCGAGCGTCAGATTCGAGCTGAGCGCCATGTTGAGGTCCAGACCCGTGCGCGCCTCGAGATTCCTGCCATCGTCAAATGGGTTGGCCGGATCGCGGTCGCCGCTTACGCGCGACGCGCCCGCCACGTAGGGATACAGCTCGACGCGGCGGCGCGGCTCGACGCCTTCAAAGCCGCGCAGCTCGCCAAAGCGCGAGGCCCAGCCGCGCTCCGTACGCCCGATGCCCACCCAGTAGTCGTCTTCATTCAGCGTCGGCGTGTAGCGGCGGACATTCATGCCCCAGACCATGTCCGGCGATTCACTGAAGCGCAGTTGCGTGAGCGGAATCCAGAATTCAGCGGTCCAGCCTTGCGCGTCCACGCGCGTGCGCGCCTGCCAGACGGGGTCATAGGTGAAGTCAACGGGGAACTGATTGTCGGTGGCATGATATCCGTCCGCGCGGACGCCGGAGGCGCTGACCGCGAACGAATACGCGGTGCGCCGATCCAGATAGGTGTCGATGGACACCTGCAAAAACTCAGCTTCATTAACATTGTCGCGGCGGCTCATGGGCGCCTGAATCGACACGGGATCCTTGCTGGTCATGCGCGCGCCGATGTAGAGCGAGGTGTCGTCATAAACGATGCGCACCTCGGTGGGCTCGCTGGGCGCAGCGCCTTCGTTCGGCTCCTTCTGCACGAAGTCGCTGATGGGCGCCGCTTGCGCCCATGCCGGATCATCAAGTTGGCCGTCCAGCTTGATCGCGCCATTGGCCACGCGCACGGCTCGCGCCTGCTTGCGGTTGGCAGGAACCTGGTCCTGCGTGCGCGTCGTGCAAACCGAACCGAGCAACGCGATGAGTAAGAATATAATGGCAGGCATATCGTTAAATTATAGTCCAGTCTGGTCGGCGACGTCCGTAGTAATCAGCGCGATCCTCATTCAGCTATTCACTTCCTGAAACGGTCGAGCGGCTCACATAGTTAACAGCGTCCGCAAGAAAAATTTGAGGAATCATCTTGCCCGAAGGGCAAGTGCTGCCCCGGCGCGCCGTGCAAATAGTAGCCCCGGTAGGGGCGAAAGACGCTCCGCGCGGTTCTTTCGCCCCTGCCGGGGCTTAATTGATTTCACACGGCGATCCAATTTCAAACTGATCCACTACCGTTTCGGATGGATTCACCCTGGGATGGCAGTCCATTCTTATCCGTGATTAAATTTAGATGTGCATACCGTTTTCCATGTCGACATGGACGCCTTTTTCGTTTCAGTGGAAGAATTGTTTGATCCTTCCCTGAAGGGCAAGCCGGTGGTGGTGGGCGGGCGTCCCAACGAGCGTGGCGTCGTTGCGGCGGCTTCCTATGCGGCGCGAAAATTCGGCATTCATTCAGCGATGCCGCTGCGCACTGCCTATAAGCATTGTCCACAAGCGATCTTTGTGGAGGGTCATCCGCAGCGGTATCGCGAGTATTCGGGGAAAGTTTTCGAAGTCCTGCAACGCTTCTCGCCGCTGGTGGAGATGGCCTCAATCGACGAAGCCTACCTGGACATGACCGGCACGCATAGCCTGATGGGGTCGCCGCTGCGTGCAGCCGACGCGCTGCATGATTCCATGAAAGACGCTACCGGATTGAACTGCTCAATCGGGATCGCTACTTCACGGCTGGTGGCGAAGGTGGCCTCCGCCCAAGCCAAGCCCAACGGTGTGCTCTGGATCATCCCCGGACAGGAAGCATCATTCCTCGCTCCGTTGCCGGTGCGCAGGATTCCCGGCGTGGGCAAGGTGATGGAGCAGGCTCTGTCTGCTTTGCATATTTCCACCGTCAGCGATCTCGCAAAATTTGAAGCTGCTTTTCTGGAACAGCGTTTCGGCAAGTGGGGATTGGCGCTGGCGGGCAAGGCGCAAGGTCTGGACGCAGGCGGCTGGTTTGATCATGAGATCGGCGGTGAGTCGGCGCCCAAGTCCATCAGCCATGAGCACACCTTCAGCGAAGACACTGCCCAAGTGGACGTGCTGGAAACCACTCTATCGCGCCTATCTCAGATGGTGGGCCGACGGTTGCGTGAGCACCGCCTGTACGCGCGCACCGTGCAACTGAAACTGCGATCCCCGGATTTTTCCACCATCACGCGCGCCCGTTCTATTAACCAACCCACGCAGTTGGACAACCACATTCTTGACGAGGTGATCACGCTGTTTCATCAGAACTGGAAGGCCGGGCAGATGGTGAGGTTGTTAGGCGTGCAAGTCTCGTCGCTCGATCGTTCGGGGCCTCAGCTCGATTTGCTGGATGGCGGAGAAAACCGGAAACGGGAGCAGGTGTTATCAGCGGCGGACCGCTTGCGTGACAAATATGGCGAATCCGTTTTGTCAGTGGGGTCGGCAGTGAAAAGCAAACTCCGCGAGCGAACGCACGAGAACCAGCCGAATCTGCCTGGGAAGAAGATGGAGTAGTGTGTTCCGTGGAAGTGCGGAACAGAGCCGCGACCGGGAGGGAGCGGTGCGGCGCAGTCTGGCGTGTTCGCTGAACACGCCGCTTAAACGCTCAACCGCTCCCTTCCGGTCGCGGCTCTGTTGGCTAGACCCCATCCGTAAAACTGTTTTAGAAGCGCAAGAGCCGGTTGATCTTGACCACGAAGCCGCGATTTTCGAGGTCGGAGCCGCGCGCCGGCAGAGTCGAGCGGCCCTCCGTGTAGACTACGAAGAGTTCGCTGCCCGGCTGGTATTCCCAGCGGAACCGCAGGTTGGTGGAAAGCGAAGCGGTGCTGGACGCGTATTGCACGAGCGCGGCGACGAACATCCGCGGCGTTACGGTGAATACCGACCGCGCGCCGATCAGCTTATCCGTGAACTTTCCCGCCGGAAGGTCAATCCAATTGATAGAGATGTTCGGCTCGAAACCGAGTCGCGGCGTCAGCTTCACGCGTCCGCGGAAGCGCGCCGTGCGCTTGGTGCCGTTGTAGAAATCTCCGGTCTCAAAGGTTGTGGTGCCGGAGATGCGGTACTGCGCGCCGGCGTCATAGGACACCAGGAAGTTGTGGAAGCCATACCCGCCGGGGGCAATGCGAACATTGCGCGAGATACTGAACGGCACGGTGAGCAGTTCGTAGGTGCTCCCGAAGCTCATCGCGAATATGTCGCTGTTGTGGAAGTCGGTGCGGAAATTGAGCACAGACTCGCGCGTCTCCAGCACATTGTTATTGTCCGTGATGTAGTCCACGCTGCCTTCCAAGGTCAGCTTGCGCACGAAGCGATTATTCTGGGTGCGCGGGCTGAAGCGCGCCGCGGCGAGGTTGCGCCGGAAATCCTGCCGCCGCAGCAGACCGATCTCGGGATTGAAGTTTGGTTCGACGACGAGGCGGTCGAGTATCAGCCCGTAGCGGTCGTGTGTCCAGTTGAACTGCGCGCGATAGGCCCGGTCGTCGCCGTCGCGTCCCGAGGTGCGCGACTGCGCGGCGAATCCGCTGAGGTAGAGGTTGGTGCGGAAAGCGAAGTTGCCGTCCACGCCCCAGACGTCGTTGGCTCCGGGAGCTAGGGTGGAGACCGAGCGGCGCGTATAGAGCGCGCCGATGTTGCTCCGCTTGAGCACGTCGCGGCGCAGGCGCAGGACGGTGAAGTTGGTCTGCTGCACGCGCGCGGCGGCTTTGTCGTCGGTTTCGATGTTGAGCGCGCCGAGTGTCCAGCGCCCCGCCTTGCCATTCACCCGGCCGCCGGCAATGACCGGGATGTCGCGCGCACCGGCGATGCCGATGCGGCGGCTGTAGAAAATGGTCGGTGCCATGTCGCCGCCGACATCGGCCACCGCGCCGCTGCCGAATAAAAATGTCCCCTGACCTTCCAGGAAAAACTCGCGCTTTTCCGGGAACGACAGGCTGAAGCGAGTGAGATTCACCTGCTGCTCGTCGGCCTCCACCTGCGCGAAATCGGTGTTGTAGGTGAAGTCGGCGGTGAGGCTCTTGGTGAGGCCGTACTTTATATCCACGCCGGCGTCAGGATCGAAATCGTTGTCCACGGGCGGAACCGCGAGGCGGTCCGTGGTGAGTCGCGCGATGGCGTAGGGCTTGATCTCGAAATTGCGCTTCGAGGGCGGCGCTTCCAGGTCAACTAGTGTGGCGCCCAGCGCGAAGCGGTTCCAGCCGCTGACGCCCCAGTTGGGATTCAGCGGCGTCAGGTTGGTCCACTCGCTTTTGCCCGCGACGTGGCGGCGGAACTGGATGTGCCACTTCTGCTCGCGGTTCGAGGCGTAGCGCAGCGTCTTGAAGGGGATGGCCAGCTCGGTGATCCATCCGCCCTCGTAGCGCGTCGAGCGGGCGTCCCATACGCCGTTCCAATCGGGGTAAAACTTCTCGTCGGTGATCAGTCCGTCGCGCATGCCACCCACCGGCGAGACGCCAAACTGGTAGCCGTTGCGCCCGTCATACATGGTGTCGAAGCCGACGGCAAAATGGTCCTGCGAGGTGATATTGGCGTTGTCGCGGCGCATGTCGTCGGCAACGATGCGCTCGGGAAATTCAGTCCCGCAGCGGCAGGCGATGTAGACGTTGGTGTCGTCAAACATCACCCAAGCCTCGGTGCGGTCGGTGGATGGCTGCCCCGCCTTGGGCAGTTGCTGCACAAAGCTGGTGATCGGCTCAATGGTCTGGTAGAACTCCTCATCGAGCTTGCCATCCACGTGGAGTGGTTCACTGATGCGCGTCGCGTGAATGATGACTTCGCCTGCGCCGCCGGGGTTCTGCGGAAATGCAGGCTCGGCCAATACGAACGCGAGGAGGCCAGCGAGGCTGGGGATGATGCAGTGGAGGCTGAAGCTGCGACGATGCTGGTTCATCCGTGATGCCATTCCATAAGCGTGTTGCCCCGTCAGAGAAGTATCCAGCGCTGTTGACTGGTCAGCAACCAATCTTTCGACCAGAATTTTCGCGGGCCAGAATTTTCGTGGGGTAGGTTTGGTCGGGACGGCGGGATTTGAACCCACGGCCTCTTGCACCCCAAGCAAGCGCGCTACCAGGCTGCGCCACGTCCCGAATGAACACGAGCCCCAGCACACAGGCTCGCACCTTGAACTAAAGTGACTCCTTCAGAGTTAACACGATTACTTGAGCAGGGTCAAGATATCGCTCAACTCCGCGCGCACGCGGCGCAGCGTTTCTTCAGGTGATTTGGGGGCAGATGACGCGTGTCCGCCGCGCTTGCGTCTTGCGGTCCCTCTCGTATTCGTAGAGGTCGCTGGCAGCGCGAATAGAGTGGGTGCGGGTGCGCCCCTCTGCAACGCGGTGCGCGCGCCGGGGATGGTGAAGCCCTCGTCGTAGAGCAGCCGTTTGATCTCCAGCACCAGTTCGATGTCCTTGCGCCGGTAGCGGCGATGCCCGGAGGACTCCTTCACCGGCTGCAGCATCGGGAATTCTTTTTCCCAGAAGCGCAGCACGTAGGCCTCGACGCCTGTCAGTTCGGCCACTTCCCGAATCGGGAAATAGAGTTTGTCCGGGATGGGCTTCAGCGCTGGTTTGGCGGACATTATGGTCTTATGACGCCTTCGTGCGATGCTCGTTCGCCGCGGGAACTCATTCCGGGGAGTGGAAACCGGACGCAGGCCTATCTTAGCAATTGCCCCGTGCAGGCGCAACGCGCAAGAAAGCCACAGCCGCACCGCGTGGCGTTTTACGTTACAGTGCCGCGCGCGTCAGCAAGCGGACACGGTCGGCGGTGCATGATGTTCGATTTGGAAAACCCGCGCCCGAATTCATGCTGGGTCGTGACATAAAGCATTGTGCCAGGGCGAGCGGGTCCGCTTGCTTACGCGCGCGGCACTGTGACGCACCGTCGGCAACGGTACGGGGCGGGGAAGCATCCTATTCACCTCGGGCCTGTGCGGCTATGCTATTCTGAAGGGGTGCAATGGTTTACGGGCGACCACATCGCGTGCGATTGAGCGACAGGCTGGGCCATCGAATGGGCCAACAGATGGGCCATGGGCTGGGCCAGCAGATGGGAACGGCGAGCAACGCCTTTTTGCTGATCCTGTTGGCCGCTGCACAATGGACCGTTGCCCTGCCGGGACTGGCTCAACCGCCGGCGCCGAAGCAAAACGCAACTGATCTCAATCTCCCCGTGATCAAGGCTCCGGCGACCTTGGCTCCGGCAACCAAGGCCCCGGCGATTACACAGGTTTTGCGCGAGGTCGAGAGCAATTACAATCGCATGAAGACCATGAAGGCGCAGTTTCGCCAGATTGTCCGCGAAGGTCCGCGCACGGTGCGCCAGGAGTCGGGGACGCTCTACCTGAGCAAGCCTGGCAAGATGCGCTGGGAGTACGTCTCGCCCGAGACCAAGCTGTTCCTGACCGAAGCGAATCGCATGATCCTCTACCTGCCTGGCGAGAAGCGCGTCATGCAGACCTCGGTGAAAGAGAGTGACGATCTGCGCGCGCCGCTGCGCTTCCTGCTGGGCCGGCTCGATTTCAATCAGGAGTTCCAGCGCTTTGAGACCTCCGCCGCGCTGACGCCGATCGAGCCGGGCAACGTCATCTTCAAGACCTACCCCAAGCGCCTGGCAGGGCAAGTGGAGTCCATGATTTTTGAGATTAACGCGGCGCGACAGATTCGCCGCGTGATCCTCAGCGAGTCTGGCGGCACGGAGACAGAATTCCGTTTCACGGACGTGCAGGCCAACCCGCCCGTCAGCGCGGAGATATTTCGCTTCACGCCGCCGCCGGGCACCGAGATTGTGTACCAGTGACTTTGTATCAATGAACGGGGTTTAAGAAACTGCTGATAGTGCGCGCGCGCCGCGCCGATAGAATAGCCGGTGGACTATGCCTGAGTTTGTTTGCCGCGTCGCCGATGATCGCGGCCAGATCATGAATCGCGTGGAGACGGCCAGCTCCGAGGTGGAGCTGCGCGACCGCTATTCCCAGGCCGGGTTGCACATCTTTTCCATCGAGCGCCGAGCGGGAGTTTCTGGACTGTTCAGCGGCGGCAAGGAGTCAAAGAAGATCAAGATGGGTGAGTTTCTGGTCTTTAATCAGCAGTTCATCACGCTGATCAAGGCCGGGCTGCCGATATTAAAAGTTCTGGATCTGCTCAGCGGCCATATCGCCCAGCCCTCCATGCGCGCTTCGCTCAACGAGATACGCGACCGCGTGAAGGGTGGCGCGCTGCTCTCGGAGGCCTTCGGGGAGCAGGGGGTCTATCCGCAGATCTATACCACATCGCTGGTGGCGGGCGAAAAATCCGGCAACATTGAAGAGGTTTTGCAGCGCTACATCAGTTATCAGCGCACCTCGCAGACGGTGAAGAAGAAGCTGCTGGCCTCGCTCGTTTATCCGGCGCTGCTGGTGGTGATGGTAATGGTTCTGTTGACGTTTCTGGTTATCTACGTCATCCCCAGTTTCGCCGAGCTATACCGCAACATGTCGCAGGAACTCCCGGCGGTTACCGTCTTCCTGATCAACTTCACGGACGCGTTTCGCAACTCCTGGCTGCTCATCATGTTGGCGATGGCGGGTAGCGCACTAGGGCTGTGGTCCTGGAGCCAGAGCGAAACGGGGGCGCAAGGCGTGGATCGGCTTAAGTCAAAACTGCCCGGCGTGGGGCAGATATGGACCAAGTTTCAGGTCGCGCAATTCTCGCGCATCCTGGCCACCCTGATCGCCGGCGGCATTCCCGTGGTGCAGGCGCTCGAAACGGCGCGCCAGTCGGTTGGCTCGGCGCTGCTGCGGCACACGCTGGATATTGCCACGCAGAAAGTTCGCGAGGGCCAGTCGCTGCATGAAGGGCTGGCGGCGACGGGATTCTTCCCCGGCCTGGCCATTGAGATGGTTGAGGTCGGCGAAAGCTCCGGCGCGTTGCAAGCCATGCTCAACGGAGTGGCCGATTTCTTCGAGGAAGATGTCTCCACCGTGCTGACCGCTCTGTTGTCATTAATCGAACCAGCTATTCTGCTATTCATGGGCGGAGTGGTAGCCTTTATATTGATCGCTTTATATTTGCCGATATTCTCATTGGCCGGCAAGATATAGGCCAGAAGAATACGGTGGCGGCCCATGGCCGCACGAGAATCGTCGGAAGGAAGCAATAGCAATGGCCAATGGGCCCAATGGACGCGCCAATGGAGCGGGAGAAGCGAGGAACGGGGCCAATGGCGCTTCGCTCGTGAACCCCGCCGTGCCTGACCTTGCCGCCAATTTGGCGAATGGTTTGGCCGCCAACGTGGCCAATGAAGAGCAGCGCAGCCGCGAGCTGGCTCAGCGCTACCGTTGCGAGTTCATCCATCTGCGCGATTACAAGATCGACCCGGAACTGTTCCGCTCCATCCCCGTTGATCTGATGTTCCGCTACAACTTCGTCCCGTTGCAAATTGCGAATGACGCGCTGGAGATCGCCATGGCCGATCCCAGCCGCCTCATGCTGATCGACGAAGTATCGCTACTGCTCGACCGCCGTCTGGTGGTGCGTGTTACCACGCTGACTGAGATCAACGACTATCTCAAGAAAACCCAGCAGTCGCAGCGCGTGCTGGAAGAGGCCACCGAGGCCTTTTCCTTAAGCGTGGTGGACGACGACGAGAACGGCGATGAAAAACTTTCCATCGACCGGCTCACCAAGGACAGCGAAACCAGCCCGGTCATCCGCCTCATTGACACCGTGCTGTTCACCGCGCTGGAGCGCCGCGCCAGCGACGTGCACATCGAGACCGGCGACACGGAAGTGATCGTGAAATACCGCATCGACGGCGTGCTGCAACGCGCGATGCAGCCCATTAGCAAGGAATATCACTCGCCGCTCATCTCGCGCATCAAGGTGATGAGCGAGCTGGACATCGCCGAGCGCCGCGTTCCCCAGGACGGCCGCTTCCGCGTGCGCTACAAGGGCCGCTACATCGACTTTCGCGTCTCCATCATGCCCGCCATCCACGGCGAGGACGCCGTGCTCCGCATTCTCGACAAGGAGTCGATGAGCGAGCAGTTTCACAATCTCACGCTGGACGTGGTGGGCTTCCCCGAGCGTGATCTCCAGAAATTCCGCCGCTACATCATGGAACCTTACGGCATGGTGCTGGTAACCGGCCCGACGGGGAGCGGCAAGACCACCACGCTCTACGCCGCGCTGAACGAAATTCGCACGGATGAAGACAAGATCATCACCATCGAGGACCCGGTTGAATATCAGCTCAAGGGCATCACCCAGATTCCCGTCAACGAGAAAAAGGGGCTGACCTTCGCGCGCGGACTGCGCTCCATTCTGCGCCACGATCCGGACAAGATCATGGTGGGCGAAATCCGCGACAACGAGACGGCGCAGATCGCCATTCAGTCCGCGCTCACCGGCCATCTGGTGTTCACCACCGTCCACGCCAATAACGTGGTGGATGTGCTGGGCCGCTTCCTGAACATGGGCGTGGAGCCATATAATTTCGTGGCCTCGTTGAATTGTATTCTGGCGCAGCGGCTGGTGCGCGTGATCTGCCCCAACTGCCGCAAGCAGGTGCGTTACTCGGATCAGATGCTCGAAGAGTCCGGCCTGAATCCCAAGGCCGAGGGCGATACTGTTTTCTACGAAGGCCAGGGCTGCATCGATTGCGACGGCACAGGGTACCGCGGCCGTACGGCGATCTCCGAATTGCTGGACATGACCGACCGCATCCGCGACATGATCGTCGCCAAGCGGCCCACGTCCGAGATTCGCCGCGCCGCCCGCGAGGAAGGCCTGCGCTCGTTGCGCGATGCCGCTGTGCTGAGGGCCAGGCACGGCATGACCACGTTGAAAGAGATTAACAAAGTTACGTTCATCGACCAGACGTAATGCCAGACGTAATGTTTGTCGCAGTTTTGTGTAGGTGTCATTCCGAGCGCAGCGAGGACTCTGCTGTTCTGGAGAAGTAGAAAGACCCATGTCATCAGGAAATGGAAATTCGGGAGGCATCACTCGACTGCTGCGGCGGTTCGTGGGCACGCCCATGCCTACACTGGGCTGCGAGATAGCGACGGCTGGAGTCACGCTGGCGCGCTGGAATGACGGCGCGGCGCAGTTGAATGCCACGGCCTGGCGACCGCTGGCGCCGGGTGCGCTGGACCCCACGCCGCTGCGCGAGAATCTGGCGCAGCCGGAGCAGTTGCGTGCGGCGCTGGCAGGCTGCCTGGATTCTCTGGGTCTCGGCGGCGCGCGCAGCGGAGGCAAAGACGAAGGCAGGGGCATCGACACCGCGCTGGTGATTCCCGATCAGGCGGCGCGTCTCTTTGTGCTCGACTTTGACAAGCTGCCGCGCAGCACTCCCGAGGCGATTCAGTTGATTCGCTGGAAGCTGAAGAAGTCCGTGCCGTTCGACATTGACGCTTCCGCCGTCTCGTTCACTGCGCGGCGCCGCCCGTCGGGGGCAGCCGCAGGCTGGCAGGTGATCAGCGTGGTAACGCCGCACACAGTGATTCACCAGTATGAGCAACTGCTGGAGTCGCTGGGGCTGACTCCGTCGCGCGTAACGCTCTCGTCGTTGGCCGCGCTCGCGCTGATTCCGGAAAGCGATGTGGGGAGCACTCTGCTCGCCAAATTTAATCCGCCGTGGTTCACCACCGTGATCGTGCAGGGAGGCAATCTGTGCCTGTTCCGTTCTGGGGCGCTGGGCCAGACCGCCGATCCCACGACTGCGGAGATACTGGAAGCGATCTATCCATCCTTCGCTTATTTTCAGGATAACTTCGGGAGCACGCTGGAGCGCGTCTTCCTGTGCGGCCTGGGCGATGCTTCGTCCGGTGTCGCGGAAGCCTTGGCCGATGAATTGCGTCTGAACGCTCAGCCGCTGCTGAGCGCTGCTGACCTGCCGACGGCGTCCCATTGGACCAGCGGGAACGCCGAGCGTTACGCGGCCTCGCTGGTGGGTTTGGTGCGAGAGCAACAGTTCGCCTAGCGCAGGAATTAGTTTGAGGAGATGCAGCAAAACAGCATGAGAGTGCCCATCAATCTCGCCAGCCGTCCCGCCGACGCGATTCGCCCGCTGCGCATGACGGCCATCAGCCTGGGTCTGCTGGCTCTGGTGTTGGCGGCCGTAGCGGTGCGCGCGGAGTTGCAATCGCGCGATGAATTCCGCGTGCTGGTGGATCGCACCAGTCAGTTGCAGGGCGAAGTCCGCGAACTGGAGGCCGCGCAGCAGGAGATGGAAGATTGGCTGGAGACTCCGCAAGTCGCGCAGATACGCAACCGCTCGGCGTTGCTCAATTCCTTGATTGAGCAGAAGAGCCTATCCTGGACGCGCCTGTTCCAGGACCTGGAAACCACCCTTCCCAGCGGTGTCCGTATCCTCAGCATCGCGCCCAAGCTGCCCGATATGAATCAGGCGCAGTTGCCCCTGCTGAACCTCGCCGTCGTGGCCGAGAGCGTCAGGCCGCTGGTCGATTTCGTCAAGAAGCTCGAAGACTCTTCGCAGTTCGCCAATCCCGTGGTGCTCGATCAGCGATTTCCGGTCGCGAAGGAAACCGGGGGAGAGATTGAGCTGAGTCTTACCGCGGTATATTCTCAGGACGAATTACCCGCGCCGCTGGCGGATGAAGCAGACGATGTAAAGGAAGCAGAGGAAGCAGAAGACGCAGAGGAGGCGGCGGAGTCTGTTGCGCCGCCCGCCCCAATTCAGACAGGCGCAACAGCGGTCATACAGAAGGAGGCGCGCCGATGATGTCATCAATGTTCTCATGGCTTGAGCCGCGCTCCCCGTTCACCGCCACCTCCAGCCGCTTGGGCGCAACCAGGCCGGAGATACAATGGAAGATTGCCAGCGCCGTTCTGACGGTGGTCTGCGCCGGATTGCTCTACTTTATTTTGCAGGCTCCAGGACGCTCTTCCGAGGCGCGACAGGCTCAGATTCAGGAGCTGGAATCGCAGCAGCGGACGGGGCAGGCGCGCGTCGCCGAGCTTCGTGAGTTGACCAGTCGCGTGCAATCGGCCACGCAGTCCGGGCAGAAGTTTGTCGCCGACAATTTCATGGGCCGCGCCAACGCCTTCTCCAGCATGTTGAAGAATCTCGAAGAGCTGGCCACGCAGAATCACCTGCGGCCCTCGAATATTTCTTATGATTTGCTGGACGAAAAGAACGAGTTGGGCTGGACCGCCATCGAGGTTTCGCTATCGCTGGAAGGCGAGTACGCCGACGTGGTGCGCTTCATTAATAAAGTCGAGAAATCAAAGATTTTCTGGATTATCCGCGGCCTGGATGTTGGCAGCGCGGCCGAGACCGGTTTGCGAATGCGACTGACCACGGAGACTTATCTGCTGCCCTCCTAAAGGAGCAAGTCGTGAGGAACGCACGCGAAGTGATTTCCAGCGAAACCATATGATGACGGGAAACACATCTCGATCCTCTAAACTCGAGGCCACTGCGACGGCCAGCCCGGCCGCCGGAAAAATGCTGGGCGCTGTGAATAAGCCATTGCTGCTATTGCTGTTGATTGGCGCTTCGGCTTTTATGATTTACCGTCTGGTGGCGATACTGGGCGGAGATGGCGCTGGCCAGCCGCAGGTAACTGCCGGTACAGCCGCGCCCAGCGGAGGTTCCAGGAAAGTCGCTGGTCCGCGCGCGGCGGCGGGCGCGGTCAGCCCGCTCGATCCCTCGCTCCGGCTGGACCTACTGGCCAGCAGCCGCGCCGTGAATTACACCGGCAGCAAGCGAAACATCTTCGTCTTCGGCGCCGCTAGCGGAGAATCCGCTGGAGCGCAGTCCGGCGGCACTCGCCTGCCCGGTAAAATGATGCCTGATGCCGGGGCGCCACCCGACGCGCCGCCCGACGTGCCCGTAACGCCGCCGGTGGTTCTGCCCCTCAAGTTTTTTGGCGTCGCGCAACTCTCCGGAACTTCTCAGACTAACCCAACGATCAACTCGTTGACCAAGGCCCTGCTCACCAACGGCGACGCCATCATCATCGCCCAGACCGGCCAGACGGTTGCGCAACATTACAAGATTCTGCGCATCGGCGTCAGCAAGCTGGAGCTGGAAGATATGCGTGACCACAGCAAGCACGAGATTCCGCTCGCTGAGCCAGAAACCCCCGCGCCGCCGCCCGCGCGGTAGGTTTTTTTCGGATGGTGTTACAGAGCCGCGACCGGAAGGGAGCGGTCCCGTTCAATGGCCTGTGATAATCGTCAAGCGCGCCCGCTTCCTTCCGGTCGCGGCTCAGATCGGCTCGCATCATCAGTAAACAGGCTCCAGTCATGACAGACTTCAGCAAACAACTCGGCATGGTCCGCGCGAGGCAAACTTGCCGGCGGCGTGATCGGGGCGAGCGAGGCTACGTCCTGCTGGTGATCGTCGCGCTGGCCTCGGTGCTGATCGCGGTCATCTACCGCATCATGCCGAGCTACGCCTTTGACGCGCAGCGCGACCGCGAAGAAGAATTGATCTTCCGCGGCGAAGCCTACCAACAGGCGATCCTGCTCTTCGTGCGCAAGACCGGCAACTATCCCACCTCGCTCGAAGCCCTGCTCGATACCAACAACACGCGCTTCATCCGCAAGCTCTATAAAGACCCGATGACGCCGGAAGGCGAGTGGCGGTTGATCCACATTGCTGGTTGCACGATCAGCGATTCGCAGGTCACAGGTGGCACGCCGGGCAAATCGGATATGGGAACTGTGAAGACAGTCGATATAACAAGCCAAGGCAGCGCCATCTCGCCCAACCCCGTTCGCCCCACCTTCGGTGGCGGAGCCATTGCCGGAGTGGCCAGCATGAGCGAGAAGACCTCCATCCGCATTCTGAAAGATCAGCTGTCATACGACAAGTGGGAATTCATCTTCAACTTTAGGGAAGACCCAGCCGCCGCAACGGGCCCGCTCGCCCAGCAATGCGGTGGAGGCCAAGGTGGCGGTGGCGGTCAAGGTGGCCAAGGTGGCCAAGGCGGTCAAGGCGGCCAGGGCGGCCAGGGCGGATTCGGGAATCGCCACCCGGGCTTCAATCCAATACCCGGACAAAACAATCCCTTCGGAACTGGTTCAGGCACATCGGGCCAGCAGCCCATCGGCATTCCTTCCGTCCCCGGCCAACAACCCGGTGGTGGTCCTACCCAGCCAGGCGGCCAACGCCGCGCCTTCTGAAGTTGCCCGGAGGGCAACACCGTGAATAGCCGTAGGTGCCAACCTACGGTTGCAGACCCCCACCTATGCCAGCAACCCCGCAGTGGATGACTACCGTTTGTTGCATTCGCAAGGTACGAACAGGTAACGGCGCGTCCAATTTGCGCAAGGTGCCCGCTATGGCCAATGGACCGGCGGGGAATGTCCGGCCCCTGCAGAGTCTGTGTGATAACTTCAATTTTGCGTGAGGGCACGGTTTCAACCGTGCCGATTATTCGCCCCAAATTTCAGGGGTTTTAACCCCTGAGGTTCACAGTCATAACGAGCGCACGATGTCGCCCGTACATCGTACCCCAGCGGTCAAAACCGCTGGTTCCACGCTGTTGTGACGGCACGGTTGAAACCGTGCTCTTACGAAAAACCAGCGTTATCATGCAGACTCCTTCAGGGCCGTTATCGTTATGAGGCATTCGGGTCCGTAGGTTTCACCTGCGGCTATTCACAGTCTTGCCCTTCGGGCAAGCGGAATGCCATCTAGACCATTTTTATAGTTACGGTAGAGGCTGCCTACACGATCCAAACAGAGCCGCGACCCACGGCACGCCGGGGCAGGCCGTAAGGGAGTGGACCGGGCGCCGTGGGCACGATGTTCGGTGTCGCGTACCGGAATCAAAGCGAGCGGTGCGGTATGACCACCCGGTTCGCTCGCTGACGCGCGCGGCTCTGTGACGCAAAAGCAGCGCCGATGTCGGCGCTGCTTTGGAAATGTTGCGTTATTTTTCTGACTCGTTCGGCTAGGCCATTTTTACAGTTGGTGTATCAGAGCCCCGACCGCCAGGGAGGGGGCACGCTGGCCGAATATTACGGACCGTTGAACGTGCCCCCTCTCTGGCGGTCGGGGCTCTGATACACCAACTGTAAAAATGGCCTAGAAGATCTCCGGGAAGCTGAAGGTCAGCACGGAGTTGGTGCGCATGTCGGCCACAATGATCTCCTTGTTCTTCAGGTTCACGGTTACGCCGCGCGGCTTCTTCAACGTGGTCTTAGGCCCGCCGATCTTCCACTTGGGAGCGACATCGCCATTGTCGTTGACGTGCCAGACACCAACGAAGGTATTCTTCGGCTCGGCCTCGCCACCCGCGCCGGGTTGGGTCGCCACGATCCAGCCGCGCGATGGAATCAGCGCCATCTGATTAATGCGCACGATCTCGGTCTTGGGTCCGGCGATGATGGTGCGCGGAGGAATGTCGCCATTTCCAGTGCGCGGGTAGGTGGCCATGCCGCCGCCGGCGCCCAAGTCGCCCATCTGCCCGGAGCTGCCGCCGGCGTAGTTGCCGCCGGCCACCAGCACATTGGCGATGGGGTCGGCGACCACGGTCTGCGCGCCGCGCAGCAGCGTTTTCGGGCCCTTGATGATGCGCAAGGGCGCGACATCGCCATTAGCGGTGCGCGGAAATGCCATAATCGCCGCGCCGATGCCGACGATGATCTCGTTGTTCACGGGATCGACTTCCAAGCGATCGAGGCCCGAATAGACCGCGCCGGCCAGTTGCGTCTTCGATCCTTGGATGATGCGGATGGGCGCGGCATCGCCGTCGGCGTCGCCCTTGTAAACCAGAATGGCCTGCGCGAACGGGTTGGTTACCATGAACTCGTCGTTCACGGCGTCATAGCGAATGTCGTGCATGGTGCGTCCGAGCAGCGTGCGCTGTCCGGCGAGCAAACGGTTGGGCTGAGTGTTTTCTTTCCCCATCCTGGGGAATGCAGCGATCTGCGGATGAGCCACTCAGTTGGGCACCAGTATTTCCTGGCGCTTGCTGTCATAGGCGACGCCGCCGGGATTGCCGATGGCCAGCGCCACCTTGCCTTGCGGGGCGCTGCGGATGGTGCGCAACGGGGCGGTGTTGCCGCTGGCGCTGATGGCGAACGCAGTGGCCGTGTGGTTGCCCATGTTGGCCACCCAGATTTCCTTGTTCTTGGGGTCCAGATAGACGCCGGTGGGATTCTTGATGCCCGTCTTCGGTCCTTTGATGATGCGGCGCGGAGCCACATCGCCTTTGTCCTCGGGGCCGAACACCAGGACGGAGTCGCCCACGTCATTGGCCACGTACAGCTCGTTCGTTGCCGGATCGTAGGCCATGGCGGCGGGCCAGTTCATCCCCGTCTTGGGACCTTCAATGGTGCGCAGCGGCGCGATGTTGCCGCTGCCCTTGAGCGGATAGGCGGTGATGGATGGCTTGTCGAAGCGGCCCGTGCCGGGCTTCTGGCGATCGTTGAAGTTGCCGTGACTGCTGACGTACATCACGCCGTTCTTGGGATCGAGCGCGATACCGTGCGGATCTTCGAGGCCGGTGAGCGGGCCTTCGATGCGGCGCAGCTCTTTCTCGTCGCCAGCGGCCTGCTTGCGATAGACCACTACGGCGTGCTCGTGCTGCACGGTGAGGAACAGTTCATTCGCTTCCTCGTCCACGGCGATGCCGAACGTCCCGTGCGGAGTGCGCAGCTCGCGCATCGGCTTTACGTTGCCCTCGGCGTTGCGCGGGAAGATGACCATAGTGTCGACCGTGTCATTGGCCACGGAGTAGATGTCACCGGTCTTGGGATCAACGTAGAGGCCGCAATTGAACTCCAGCTTGGTCTCGGGGCCGTCAATCATGCGCTTGGGTTCGCTGAAGGCGGCGTTGGACGGCGTGTTGGTGTTGCGGTCGAAGACCTTGATGCCGAACAGGTTCTCGTCCTGCAAGAATACTTCATTGGAATTGAAGTCGACGGCCAGCGCGCTGTAGGTGGGGTAGGTATCGCGGATGGTGCGCAGGGGCGGCTTCTCGTCTTCACCGGGAATATAGCGGCGCTTCAGATCGCGCGAGTTGCGCGCGGCGTCAGCGGTGGGATTCTGCATGGCAATTGGCTGATAGCCCGGCTGGTAAAATGCTGCGCCTGCCTCCGCGCTCACTGGAGTCCATTCGCACATGGGGGCGGCGGGATCGCTCATGGGAATTGAAGAGACCAGGCGCGGCTGGCCGGTTGCCTGGCGGTCCGCCGATTCCGATGATTGCGCGAGTTCCGACGATGTGGGCAGAACCGCTGGCCAATAGGTGAATCCTACGGCCAGAAAAAAAATCGCCGAGACAATCACTCCCACTCTGGGTGGGGAAAATTTCGGGTGATTCATGAAGCAACTCCTCCTGGGGCTAACGGGTCGTTTGCTGATTAAACCGTGAAAGTGTGCACTTTGTGCAATTTGGATAATTTGGCAAAGTTGGCATAGGAGAAACAGCCTCCTCTGCCAGACTCCAACGCTAGAAACTCAAGCTCACATTGTCTCGTAGTCTGACCGGATTTTCCAGCCCCAGTCGTTCCGGCTTGCGCCGTTAGTGGGAAATAGGCGAACCAGCATCGCCCACGGACAAGCTCTGGGCCGAGAGGCTATGGAGGTAGCGAGAGACTTTCCAGATGTCCTCGTCCGGCAACGCCTCGCCAAAGCCCGGCATGGCCGTGTAGCGAATGCCCAGGTCGATGATGGAGAAGGTCTGCCCGTCGGTGAGCGGCGCGGTAGTGGGCGCGAGGGAAGACACGGGTGGATAGAACTTCATGCCGTTGGGTCCGGGTCCCTTGCCATCGGCGCCATGACAGAAGGCGCAATGCTTCTCATAAATCACCCGGCCAGCGGCGAGGGTCTCCGCATTTTGAGGCAATGGATTCAATACGTCGGTGTCGGCGCCGCGATTGCGGAACAGAATCCAGCGCGCAACCCAGCGCTCCACTCCACCGGGCGCTCCGCTGGCCGACCAGTTCTCGCGCAGAAAGGAGAAGACGGCGAACAGCAATACCGCTCCGATCAAAGCAAGACCCGCCGCTGCATATTTTTTCTTCACTCGCGTAGCCCTCTAATAGGTGTCGGCAACTCGCTGATCGAGTCCGGCCCCTTGCTGGAGAGTAGCGTGTAGGCTACAGTGGCGCAAGGGGTGAAATATACAAGGCAGGAGAGAGTGTACGGCCCAATACGCCTGAAGATGCGGCTTTAATTACCCATGATTGAAGGGGCGGCTGCGGCCATCCTTACTAACATGCGTCACCGCGGCCCGCTCGCCAGAATGAAAAAACTACTGAAGCCATTCACGTATCAATCAAGCGGTCTAGGCAAGGATCAACATCGGGAGTTGTTCTGCGACAAAACCCGTCTGCGGGATATCGCCGCGCGCGTGGGCACACCAGCGTACGTCTATAGCGGGAATCACGTGCTCGGGCGCTACCGCGAGATTGACTGTGCGCTGCGTGGATATCCGCATCAGGTTTGTTTCGCGGTCAAGGCCAACAGCAATCTGGCTCTGCTCCGATTGCTGGCCAAACAGGGAGCGGGATTTGACATTGTGTCCGGCGGCGAGCTCTATCGCGTGATCGAAGCTGGTGGCAGCCCGGCGCGTACCGTATTTTCCGGTGTCGGCAAGACCGCCGAGGAGATGGACTACGCGCTGGCCGCCGGTGTACGCATGTTCAATTGTGAGTCGGAGAGCGAGCTGACGCTGCTCGACGAGCGCGCCCGTAAAGCGGGCAAGAAGGCGCTGGCTGGCCTGCGGGTGAATCCGCATGTTGACCCGCGCACCCATCCCTACATCTCCACGGGGCTGCGCGAAAACAAGTTCGGCATTCCCATCCGTGAGGCGGAGAAGCTCTATCAACGCGCCCAGGCACTTCGCGGCATCAGGCTGGAAGGTTTGAGCTGCCACATCGGTTCGCAGATCACGCACCTCAGCGCATTCTCGCAAGCGCTGACCAAAGTGGTGGAGTTGGCCAACCGCTTGCGCGCCAAAGGTTGTCCGGTGCGCCATCTGGATGCGGGCGGCGGTGTGGGCGTGGCGTATAAGTCCTCCGATATTTTGCCCAGCATTGCGGCCTATGCGCGCACCGTGCTGCGCTGCGTACGAGGCAGCGGGCTGAAGCTCTACGTGGAGCCGGGCCGCGCGATTGTCGCCGAAGCAGGAGTTTTGCTGACTCGCGTGCTCCATATCAAAGCCGAGGGCCGCAAGCGTTTCGTCATTGTTGACGCGGCGATGAATGATCTGATCCGCCCGTCGCTGTATGGCGCACATCACGACATTCGCCCGGTGCTGCTCGCTAAAGCTTCCGCGAAGCAGAAACCGATGGTGGCAGATGTGGTGGGGCCGGTCTGCGAGTCAGGCGACTTCTTTGCCCGCGACCGCGAGATGCCTTCTTTGCAGGCCGGTGAGCTGCTGTCCATTGACACCGCGGGCGCGTACTCATTTGTGATGAGTTCAAACTACAACTCCCGACCCCGCGCCGTTGAGGTGATGGTGGATGGCAGTGAGTGGCGAGTGGTTCGCAAACGGGAAAGCTTGCGCGACCTGATTCGCGGAGAATTCGCATAAGACTGGATCAAGTATGCGAAGGAGAAAATCTGGGACTAGTGCTTAGAAGCCGGATCGATCGGCTGCAAAGTCCCGCTATTCCTTGACTTCATTGGCCAGCACGGCTTGCACCTGGCTGGCAAATTCCAAAAATTGAATGGGCTTGTAGAGGAAGTAACAGCCGGACTTGTCCAGAAATTCCTTCACTTCCGGACGCTTGTCCCCAGTGAGGAAGAGGATACGCTCGGCGGGCAGTAACGCGTTATCCTGAACGTGAGTGAACAGGACTTGGCCGCTCATCTCCGGCATCTGCAGATCGCAGATCATTAGATCGAATTGGCGTGAGGCCAGCTTGGAAAGCGCATCTTTTCCATTGCTGGCTGTTTCAATCTCAGCATCCCAGGACTCCAGCACTTTTTGCAGCAGCCTTAGAATCAGGTCGTCGTCGTCCACTAGAAGGATCGTCTTGGCCCTGGTGGAAATGGAGGGATCAATCTCATTGATCACCACTGGTTCGGCTGGTTGCCAAATCCGGGCTACCGTGCAATAGGCACACTGCAGCTGCAGTCCACGGCCCTCAGCCAGCTTGCGCACCTGATCCATGTTCAGATTAAATACTTTGTGGTTCCGGCAGGTCATGCAGTGCAGAGTGATTTGTCGAGACTCGATCATCTTAATATTCTCCTGCATTGACAGGGGTGCGGTTTTAATCTGCGTGGTTCAATTTGCGTGGTTCATGGGTTTGCGCGGACATCTTCATCCCCGCCAATTATAGCAATGCTGCAGCCATCTTCGGGCCACAACTCAGCGCAATCACATTCGCGGAGTACTCTTTTCGAGTCAGAGCAGTTGCCATGGGCCTCCCAGAATGCGGCAAAATGAGCGAGCTGAGCCCGATTCTAAATCCATACAATCAATTAGGATGAAGATGGTAGGCGCGGTTGGTCTCGAACCAACGACCCTCTGCTTAGAAGGCAGATGCTCTATCCCCTGAGCTACGCGCCCTTACGAATCTAAAAGGACTCCCGTAAGCAATTTCATCGACCGTTGTTTCACTGTAGCAAAACCTCTCTATTCCTTCAAAGTGTAGCAAAATTCCGGGTGGTTGGTTTCAATGGCTTCCTTAGAAGCAGACCAATGCCAATCAGCGAAATCTGCATTGATGCCTACGTCAAATTCATACAGAGGTCCCGTACGCCGCTGATGTCATTAATTCTATTGAAGCGGTTCGGATGTTGAGCAGCTGCTTTTCAAGCAGTCGCTCGCACGCACGATTCACTATCTATTTTTTGAATAGGGCAATCTGGGGAACTCGCGCGCCTACCAAGAAAGGGGAAAGTCGATTTCATCGCGAAGTAATCATGTCTCGCCCTGTGGCAATCAAGTTGCTGGAGTTCAGATCGTTTCCGCTGAACCTGTTTGGGAAACAGGATTATTCGTCTGCAGGATGATTGCGAGGGCTACTCTAGCAATATGCGGTGGCAGAAGCTTCATGTCGGGATTCTCCTGTTTGTCTGCCTCCTGTTGCTCAACGCAGCGCAGGAAGCGGCGCAGAATGGTCAGCTATATTCCGAAGGCCCCAAGGCTCAACATCCGCATATTGACCCCACGCATTGCATCGGCTGCCAGGCCTGCACCACCGTGTGTCCCGAAGGCGACGTGCTGGCCATGCTCGGCGGCAAGGCGGTAATCGTCAACGGACACAAATGTATTGGACACGGCCTGTGCGCCGAGGCTTGCCCGGTGGGCGCCATCACCATGGTTATGGCCGCCCCGTCCATGAGCGCCGACATGCCGTTCCTGACGCCGGATTATGAGACGAGCACTGCAAACCTTTTCATCGCCGGCGAACTGGGTGGGCTGGCGCTGATCAAGAACGCCATCAATCAAGGACGCGACTGCATCGACACCATCTCCGCGTGAATTGCCACCGGACGCGGATCTCCAGCTGCCGCGAATGTGCTGGATGTTCTGATTATTGGCGCGGGCCCGGCGGGAATCAGCGCATCGCTGCGGGTCATCGAAAATGGTTTGAGCTACCTCACCATCGAACGCGACGAGATTGGAGGAACCGTCTCCAAGTACCCACGCCAAAAGCTGGTGATGACCAGTCCGGTACAGTTCCCGCTACACGGCAAATTCAAAAAAATGGAATTATCAAAGGAAGACCTGCTGGCATTCTGGAACAAGGTGCTGGAGCGGCCGGATTTCCACGTGAAGACCGGCGAGAGCGTGGAGAACATATCACGTGATGCGGAAGGAATATTCACGGTGGCGACCAACACCGGAAAACACCATTCACGTGCCGTGCTGCTGGCCATTGGCCGCAACGGCACACCCAGGAAGTTGGGAATCAAGGGAGAAGAATTGTCCAAGGTGATGTACCGCCTGATTGAGGCGGATCACTATGTGAACAAGAAAATCATGGTGGTGGGCGGCGGCGACAGCGCCGTGGAGGCCGCCATGGGCCTTTCCGAGCAACCCGGAAATCAGATTACACTTTCCTGCCGCCGCGATTCCTTTAATAGAATTAAGGAGCGGAATTCCCGGCGGATTCAGGACTATGCGCGCAGGGGAAAAGTCCGTGTATTATTTAATTCAAGTCCTGTCGAGATCAACAGCCAGTCGGTCGTGCTGGATATTCAAGGCGTCACTGAGGTAATTCCCAATGACTTTGTGTGGGTACTCGCCGGCGGCACGCCGCCCAGCGATTTCCTTGCCAAGATCGGCGTGGCATCGCGGATGCAAGCTATGACATTGGCGGCTTCCCATGAAGCCAAAGCAGAATTAGAAGCCAAG
The DNA here is from genome assembly GCA_009691245.1 of Acidobacteriota bacterium. NCBI lineage: Bacteria > Pseudomonadati > Acidobacteriota > Acidobacteriota bacterium. The sequence continues at coordinate 41,319 of SHUM01000023.1, forward strand.
CAAGCGCTCGTTTCGGTTTAACTGTCTTGCAGCTCGCGTCGAACGCCTTGAGCGTTTGCGGATTTCAGCGAGGAGGGGGCACCGTGTGAAAAAGTTTTTAGATGGCAATTTATTCATGACCGCATTGGTAGCAAGCGCATGTTTTTCCGTCGTTCTGATTGTGCTTGCATTGCAGCGACCGGCAAAAGATAGAGCGCCGGCGGAGGCTTCGACCGCCACCTCATTACCTCCCGGCCATCCGCCCGTGGCCCCAGGGGATGGCTCGGAAAGCATGCCTGGTGCGGACAAGGCGCCAGACAAGGCTCTAAACAAGGCAAAGGAAGAAGAAGTTCATTCTCTCGAAAAGCTGTTGAAAGAAAATACCGACCACACCCCGATCCTGTTTCGCCTGGCCGAACTCTCACGTGAGATGGGAAAACTCTCAGAGGCCGTCGGCTACCTGAAGGACATTCTGAAAAAAGATCCGGATAATTCCGATGGACACCTGGAACTGGGCCGAGTCCTCCATGAATTGGGCGACACCAAAGCTTCGATTGATGAAATGAACATGGTGCTGGCGAAGAACTCCAGGCAGGTGGATGCCCTCTATAATCTGGGCGCAATCCATGCCAATGAGGGCAATCTCGATCAGGCGCAACGGTATTGGAACCAAGCCGTGGCCAGCGATCCAGATTCCGAAAGCGGCAAGAATGCCCATGGCGGCTTGCAGAAAATTAGCGGACCTGTGAGCTGGCCGGCGGCATCCAGGCCCACTTCTGGCAAGCCCACTTCCGAATTTGATTTTTCAAAGTTCTCCGCATCTACCTCGCCGCCTCCCCCCAACCGTTGAGTGCATCCAATTAATCTGACCAAGGCGGAGCAATTTGAATCGGGGTAGCAGTCGATTGCGGATTCTGAAGAGTGTCCTTGGACAGTCTTGCAGCACGGTTGCGTGTCGCGCTTAAGAGAGGTTTCCCGCTTGGCGAATGGCGTGGCTCGCCCCCTGTCGCTATTTCCACCAGGACATGCCGCTGTGGAAATAGAGAGCGTTGTGGCCTGGATTGTATTTGGTCATGCCAGCATTTGAGATGTGGTGGTAGCGCAGGCCAAATATCCAGGCGCGTCGCGATGAGCGAAACCAATACGCGCCAAACCCGCCTTGCGGCGTGAAGTTGAAATGCGAAGCGCCGCGCGGGAACTTCTCCGAAGTAAGCAGCATCCCAGATGCCACGTTGATGTAGGGGACCACCTTGCCGCCGCTTTCAAAGTTCCACTGCAACATCGTCGGTGCCGCGCCCACGCCATAGATCGCACCTTGCTGGCGAATCAAAAAGACCGGCTCGAATTCCATCGCTGTTTCCAGCGAGCCGCGGAAGGGGCGCCTGCCGACGGAGTTGAGCAGCACGCGGCCCATTCGTATTTGTATGCTCAAGTACTCGCCGCCGCGCGTGCCGCCGGGCAGGTCCATTGCGGCTCCCGAGGTGATGGCGAACTCATGAGCGTGTTTCTCCAGGGGCAAAGAGAATGCTCCCGACTGCGCACGAGCTGCGCTGGCCACGGCCATGAGCAGACCAACGAGCAGACCAACGCGCAGACAAATGCGCGCCCCGGCCAGCGCCCCAGTCCGCCACCCAGTCCGCCGTGGCTTCATCTGTCTCATCTGCTTCCTTTGCTTCCTCTGCGTCGACGAGACTTGCCGGCTCACGCCGGCGGCGCAGAATTTATTGCGATACGATACGACAGTCCTATTGTAAAAGGTGACCTTGGTTCTATGGTAGCAAACGAATCTCCAGACTATTCTGAGATTGTTGAACGGAAGGGTTGATTTGGAGGGACGCCGGGGGGACGAACTTCTGATTGGCCTTTTCGGGGGGCTGGCAACCGTGCCAGCCCCTTTTTTATTTCATACTCCCAATCAAGAATCTTAGGGAATTCATCGCGCCTGAGAATGGTCGCCAGCATTCCGGGTTCGTGGAGTCCAGGCTGATCGTGGGGCCTCTGCTGATTAGTACACGCGATAGGCCTAGTATTACTAGGGCTGCAGTCCCATTCGAAATTGAGACCCGGGTGCTATGGTCAACCTGTTGGGCATCGCCTATTCTAAGTTTGTTAAACGAAGGGCTGATTTGGAGGGACGCCGGGGGGACGAACTTCTGATTGACCTTTCGGGGGGGGGGCTGGCAGCGATGTCAGCCCCTTTATTTTTTACCGAGACTTTCTGATCTGCTAAGAGGATGAGGGCGAGCGATTCGTGTGGAGGATGCGCTGTACGGACTCTTAGGCGGCATTCTGAGTGAGATGATCATGGAATGCTCTTAGCATGTCTCTCACTGTAATGATCCCCACCAGGCTGCCGTCTTCGAGCACGGCCATGCTGCCCAGCTTGCCAACTACAAATGCCTCGGCTACTTCGGCCAGTTTGGCGTCAGGAGCCGTGGTTGCCGGCTCGCGAGTCATTACCTTGCCGATAATAGTCTGCTCCATCACGTCATTGTGCTCACTGGCTGAGTGCGGCAACAGCATTGAGGGCGTCAGCCGGGCGACATCGCGGTCCGACAACATGCCCACAAGCTGACCATCGCTGACGATGGGAATATGGCGGAAGCCGGAACTTCGCATCAGCAATGCGGCCTCCAGCAGGCTTTGCGAGGGTCTCATGGTGGTGGGATTGGTGGTCATGTATTCGGCAATCGTCTTTTGATTTCCGCGCTTAGTAGAATCTGTCATTGCCCTCCGCTCCACACCGGCATTCCGACCTGACAAAACTACCGCAACTCATCCCAATACCATGCAGATTCTTGCAAATTGGAACCTTGACCTCAATTTGGTGTCCACTATTGTGGACCTAATAAGTCATCCCCCGGAATGACATTGAGGACGTATCCAGCCAAGCACTTTTGGCCTGCCGTCAACCCAAATGTCTCTTTCGGCATCGAAGCAAGAGTCTATAATTTCAATCGGGGGAACACGCATCATGATTATCTACCGCTGGTATACGTTGTCCGGTATTGGACTGTTGCTGGCCGCCGCTGTCCAGGCCGTTGGCGTCCAGGCCGCTGAACTTCCTGTCCGCCACGTCGTCCTGTTCAAGCACGGCATCGGCTACTTCCAACGCATCGGACGGCTGAACGCGGGGGAGTCGGCGCAACTCGACTTCAACGCAGGGGACATGAACGACGTGCTGAAATCTCTGACCCTGCAGGAGTCCGGACAGGGACGTATCACCGGGCTACGCTATGATTCGAGCCTGCCGCTCGAGCGCAAGCTCGCCGAGTTTCCCTTCCAGCTCGGCGAAGGCCAGCCCATCACCACCGTGCTCGATCAACTGAAGGGTGCGCAGATCGAGATGAAGTTTGCGAGCGAGACCGTGCGCGGTGCCATCATCGGCGCACGCGTGCTCCCGCGCACCGAGCAGCGCCAGGAGACGCAGCAGGTCTCGCTGCTGCTCGATACCGGTGAGTTCCGCAACGTGGACCTCACAGCGGCCTCCGGCATGAAGTTTCTCGACGCCAAACTCCAAACGCAGTTCGGCGACTATCTTGCCGCGCTGAACCAGGCTCGCTCACGCGACAAGCGCAGCGTGTATATCGACTCCACCGGCGGGCAGGCGCGCGACGTAACCGCCAGCTACATGATCCCCATGCCCGTCTGGAAGTCGTCCTATCGCCTGATCTATCCACCTTCAACTAACGCCACCGCCAAGCCGATGTTGGAGGGCTGGGCCATCGTCGACAACACCACCGGCGAGGACTGGACCGGCGTGCAGCTTTCGCTCGTCTCCGGCCGCCCCATCAGCTTCATCAGCAGGTTATATGAGCCGCGCTACATCGGCCGCCAAACGGCGGACGTCGAGCAGTCGATAGCGCAAGCCCCGGTGGTGTACGGCGGTGCGATCGAAGAGAAACGGGAAAATCAGGCGGTGCGTTTGGCTGGCCGGATGGACGCGCCACAGGCTGCGATGTCCAAGATGCTTGCCGATTCAAGACAGAGAGATTAATTAGGAGCGGTTTCCGAAGCAGTGATGGTGCCCGCGTCACCGAGCCAAATTGCCGCCACGGCTAGTGCAGGTGACCTCGGCGAGTTGTTCGAGTATCGCTTCGGCAGCGCCGTAACAGTGCGCAAGAACGAGTCCGCCATGCTGCCGTTTCTCCAGCAGGACATCACCGCGCGTAAGCTGGTCGTGTTTCGCGAGGGCGGCGGGCAGAATCCGCTGCACTCCATGGAGATCACCAACTCCACCGGCAAGACGCTCGATGGCGGCCCCATCACCGTCTATGAAGGCGGCGGCTACGCGGGCGAGGCGCTGGTCGAGACGCTGAAGGAAGACGACAAGCGGCTCATCAGCTACAGCGTGGACCTGGGCACGCGCATCACCACGGCGTTTGATTCCAAGGCCGAAGTGGTGCGCGAGGTGCACATCCGCCGCGGCGTGATGGCCACCAAAGCCGCCATCGCCGAGACCAGGACTTTCGCCATCCGCAACGTGGATGCCGACCCCAAGACCATCGTCATCGAGCATCCGCAGCGCGGCGGCTACAACCTGGTGGGCATGGCGGAGACCGAGAAGACCGCCGACGCCTATCGCTTTGAAGTGAAGGTCGCGGCCAACGCCACCGAGAAGTTTGCCGTCAACGAAGAGCGCGTCCTGGACCGCGCCGTGGCCCTCAGCAGCGTAACCCCCGACGTGCTGACGTCATATGTTTCCAACAAGAACCTTAGCGCCACGGCCATCGCGCAGTTGCAGCAGATACTCGATCTGAAGCGCCAGATTGCCGGCGCGGATGGCGAGATGCGCCGCGCGCAGGAACAACATAACAATTATGTGCAAGATCAGAGCCGGTTGCGCGAGAACATCAACAGCCTGAACCGCGTCGCGGGACAGGAGTTGCAGGTGCAGAACTACTCGAAGCAGCTCGCCGCGCAGGAAGTGCAGATCGCCACGCAGCGCGACCGCCTCTCCGCCACGCAGCAGCGCAAGGTCGCGCTTGAGGGCCAGCTCAACAACCTCATCGAAAAAATGGATTTCTAATTTGCCGCCGCATTGGTAGTCACGGGGAGCGCTCTTCTCACCGTGGGCATTTTTCGCGCCTTGGATTTCTCCCCCTGTATAGCGAAATACCCACGGTGAGAAATGCGCTCACCGTGGCTACCATCTCAATCCCGCGCACAATCCCCACGCGAAATCTGCTAGCCTGAATATTCATGTCGCGAACGGCGTTCAGGCGATCGGGTAGCGCAGGGAGGGCACTCACCTGCTGACGGTCCGCCGCGAATCATCTGTCAGGAGCGGGTGCCATGGGTAAGTCTAAGCAATCCTCCATTTTGACCGGCGCGGCATTCTTCCTGGCGCTGCCCGCCTTTGCCGCCGAAGCGGAATCCTCATCTCACATTGACCCAGTCGCCGCCGTCGTCCTCTCGCTGGCTGTCATCCTGCTGGGCGCGAAACTCGGTGGACATCTCGCCACGCGCATGGGCCAGCCCAGCGTGCTGGGCGAACTCGCCATGGGCGTGGTGCTCGGCAATCTCTCTCTATTCGGTTTCACTGCGCTTGACTACCTCAAGACCGACCCGTCCATTGACATGCTCTCGAAGCTCGGCGTGATCCTGCTGCTGTTCATGGTGGGCCTCGAGTCCACCGTCGCGCAGATGCTGAAGGTTGGCTGGAGCTCGTTCCTGGTCGCCGTTCTCGGAGTCATCGGCCCGTTCGCGCTGGGCTGGGGCGTGGGCGCGTGGCTGCTGCCCGAGCACAGCTCTTACATGCACGCCTTCCTCGGTGCGGCGTTGACGGCCACCAGCGTGGGCATCACCGCGCGCGTGCTGAAGGACCTCGGCCGCTCGCAGACCACCGAATCGCGCATCATCCTGGGGGCGGCGGTGATTGACGACGTGCTCGGGCTCATCATTCTCGCCGTCGTCTCCGGCATCATCAGCGCGGCCAACGCGGGTGGCGAGATGTCTTACATCGCTGTCGGCATGACGCTGCTGAAGGCCGTGGTGTTCCTGGTCGGCGCGCTCGTGATTGGCGGCAGGATCGCGCCGCGCTTGTTTGGACTGGCATCGAAGTTCCAGGCCTCCGGCGTGCTGCTGGCTTTTGGCCTCTCGTTCTGTTTCGTTCTCGCCTATCTCGCCAACGTCATCGGGCTGGCGCCCATCGTCGGCGCGTTCGCTGCAGGGCTGATCCTTGAAGACGTTCACTACCGGGACTTCACGGACCGCGGCGAACACTCGCTCGAGCATCTGGTCGAGCCCATCGCGTCGTTCCTGGTGCCGGTCTTCTTCATGCTGATGGGAATGCGCACCGACCTGCGCTCCTTCGGCGACATGAATGTGCTGGGCCTGGCGGGCGCGCTGTGCATCGCGGCCATCATCGGCAAGCAGCTGGCCATGCTGGGCGTGCTGGAGAAGGGGCTGGATCGCCTGTCAGTCGGCATCGGCATGATCCCCCGCGGCGAGGTCGGCCTGATCTTCGCCAACATTGGTCTAACCCTGGTGCTGGGCGGCGAGCGCATCGTGGATCAAAGCACCTTCTCCGCCGTGGTGGTGATGGTGATCGTAACCACCGTCGTCACACCTCCGCTGCTCAAGTGGAGCCTGAACCGCCGCAGGCTTGTCAATATTGCCTCTGATGGCGATGGTCGGTGATGAGATGGCCAACGACATCCGCCTGATCGCCGTGGACCTCGACGGCACCCTGCTGAACTCCAAGAAACAAATATCGGACGAGGACCGCGCCGCGCTGGCCGAGGCCGCCGCGCGCGGCATCCGAGTGGTCCCGACGACGGGGCGCAATTACTCGTTCGCGCTGCCAGTGCTGGAGTCGCTCGGTTTTGCGACGACCATGGTGTGCAGCAATGGTGCGATCATCCGGTCGAGCCGCGGCGAGACGCACTTCCAACGCCTGCTCCCCCGGCGGATAGCGCGGGAGGTTCTGAAGGTCTCGCGCGAGTTCCACCAGTTCGCGGTTTTGATGTATGACGGAGATGGGCCGGGGCAGTTGCAAATGCTCAAATCCGCGGAATTGCCCAAAGTACACACTTTCACGGAATCCTCCACTCCGCCCACAAATTTCGGATTAACCACTCTGCCCAAATCAGCGGAATCCGCGGAAAACTCGCCACTGCGTTCCATCGCCGATTCCGCGTGGGCAAAAAAGAATTTCGAGCTGATCGAGACCGTCAAACGCCTGGAAGTTGCGCGCGACTCCGACCCGCTGGAAATTCTCTACGCCGGACCCGTCGCCGCCATGCGCGAACTGATCGAAACTCTGCGCGCCCACTTCGCCGGCATGGTGTTCGAGGACGCCCCCGCGCCGGACGGTGCATTTCAGGATGGCGAGGAATCCTTTTGCATGATGCGCACCGAATATCCCGCGCAGGACTTCTCCATGCTCGACGTGATCCACGCGCAATGCTCGAAGGGGCGCGCACTGGCACAACTCGGCCAATCGCTGGGCATCGCACGGGAGCAGGTCATGGCCATCGGCGATAACTTCAACGATCTGGACATGCTGGAGTTCGCCGGCCTCGCCGTGGTGATGGGCAACGCCACGAGTGAGTTCCAGCAGGACACCGTCACTCGGCGCGGCTGGCAACTCACTCACGATTGTGACTCAAGCGGCGTGGCTCACGCACTGCGCACTCACGTGCTGTAATGCTGGAGTATGAGAAGAGCGTAGTGAGTGGAGAATGGCGGGGAACTATTCTTGCTTGCCGGCGCTTTTTGCTGCGTACATCTTGCGGTCGACGAGAGCCATGGCGTCATCGAACGATTCGTTTGGTTTGAGTTCCTGCACTCCGCAACTCAAGCTGAGTTGAAACTCGGTGATGGGAGAAGTTTTGTTCCATTCCTGCACGCGAGTGAGAACCCGATTCCTGACGATGTTGCCTCCCGCTTCGTTGGTCTCGACGAGGGCCACCAGAAACTCATCTCCGCCCATGCGAACTACAAAATCGGAGCCGCGGATCGAACTCTTCAGAATGCCGCCCACCTCCGCCAGCACTAAATCTCCAAACAAGTGGCCGAAGCGCGTGTTGACGGTCTTGAAGTTATCGGCATCGACGTAGAGGAAAGAAATTAAGGTCTTGTTTCGCTGCGCGCGCTTGATCTCTTTTTCCAGCATCTCGTTCTGACCCGCCCGAGATTTTGTACCAATCCTTGTGAGAGAGTTTACATCACAACCTGAGGCCGAGAAACTGGGTTTTTGACAGGGCTATAGGCCCCCGGCGCCGGGGGCCTATAGCCGAGCGCCGAGTGCGGCCTGCGGGTGTTGTACT